>NZ_JAUBQE010000083.1:0-17610 GCF_036701115.1 Microcoleus sp. Pol1C5
TTTTCTTCTTTATATTTGGGAACTAGCTCACAAAAACGATACCTACTAATTGTAGCACTATTTTATGAAATTGGTATCACAACCCGTTTACTTGTACCAAACTTCATACATTGTTAAAAATGAAAGCTTATTCGATTGATTTTCGGCAAAAAATTCTTGATACTTATCATGCTGAACCCATTTCACAAAAAGCAATAGCTAAGCGTTTTTCTGTAGCCCTGAGTTTTGTACAAAAATTGCTTAAACAATATCGTGAAACAAAAAACATTACTCCGAGAACTGACCGATGTGGAGTCAAAGGCAAACTCAATGCGGAGCAACTACTCATCTTGGCCCAATTGATTGAAGAAAATAATGATGCAACTCTTGAAGAACTCCGTTATTTACTTTATGGAAAAATCGGATTTTCCGTTAGTAGAGCAACAAGAGGAAGAATGATAAAACTCTTAAACATTACTGTAAAAAAAAACTCTATTCCCTTCAGGAAAAGGCACCGAGCGAGTTCAAATCCTGCGATGTGAGTTCTGGGAAACAATTAAAAAGATTAGTTTAAAAGACTTAATATTCCTTGATGAATCGGGAGTTAATTTGGCAATGGTTAGGTTATATGCTAGGTCTTTAAAAGGTGACAGAGCCAAGGGATCCAAACCTACTAAACCTGGCAAAAATGTCTCAATAATTGGAGCAATTTCAGTCAATAAAATTTTGACATCGGTTAATCTAATAGGCGGAACTGATGCAATTACATTTGAAGCTTTTATTATCAGAAAACTCGTACCACAACTCTGGAAAGGTGCTTGTGTGGTGATGGATAATTGTCCTATTCACCTGGGAGAAGAAGTCAAAAAAGCTATTGAAAAGAAAGGCGCAAAATTAATATACTTATCACCTTATTCACCAGATTTTTCACCAATTGAGAATTTGTGGTCAAAACTTAAAATCATTCTCCGTTCTATCAAGACTACTAATTATCAAGAGTTAGGAAAAGCCATCGAGTTTGCCTTCGGACAAGTTACATCGTCAAATATTTTTAACTGGTTTACACACTGCTGTTATTGTACCTCATCTTTCTGAGAAAGGCTATAGGCAGCAGAATTGTTACACGCTTGCCTATCCAAACAAATAATGATACTAACATTCTACCAGACTCATTTACAAAAATACCTGACACCATCTCAGTTTTTGGTGATGACAATCTAGTATCCTTGATACAATCAGAAAAACAAATGAGATTAGAACGGCTCTCGCGAGTATTTCCCTGCCTAATTACAGCCGAAAGTCGGCGGCGGAAATTACAAAGATTTTTAGATTTACCTCACTTAACGATCGAATTAATTTGGTTCCCATTAATTACTTATTGGTTGACCACTTATTGCCGTGTTGGTAGTCGTTTATCAATCGCCATCAACCGCAGTCAATGGGGGTGTATTAATCTGTTTATGGTCAGCTTAATCTGGGAGCGAAGAGCAATTCCATTATACTGGTCATTGTTGCCAAAACTGGGAAGCAGCAACTTCGACGAACAAACTGCAAATCTACAGCCTGTTTTACCATTGTTTTCCCAATATAAAGTCATCGTTTTAGGAGATCGTAAATTTTGTTCAATCGACTTGGGAAACTGGCTGAAAGAAAAGGGTGTGTCTTTTTGTTTGAGACTGAAGAGGAATCATTGTATAGAAATAGAACATTTAGTTTGGCAACGGTTAGATGAATTAGAAATAGTACCCGGAACCTCTTTATATTTTCAAGGTAAAAGAGTAAGAAAAACTCAGACTGCTACTGGATTTGATGTTGCTTGTAAATGGAAAAGAAACTATGGGGCATGGAAGGTTGATGAAGCGTGGTTTATTCTCACAAACTTAGGCTCGTTGGGAGCAGCACTCAATGCTTATAAGCAGCGGATGGGAATTGAAGAAATGTTCCGAGATTGTAAAACAGTCGGCTACGACCTTGAAGGAACAAGCCTCAAAGGAAACAGACTTATTAACATGATTCTGCTCATGACACTTGCGTATAGTTCAGCAATATTTCAAGGTACTAAACTGAAGAAAAAGCAGGTACAAGAATATGTATCTCGTCGCAAAGAACCCAAAAAAAGATATGGTAGACGGAGTACATTTGGTGTTGGCGCAAGATGGAGAAAAGTGGGTTAATTATCTAGAACAATATTCTTGGGAGATGGAACAGTTAATAAACTTAACTCCTTCTAAACGCCGCTTTTATCAACAAGGTATCCGGGCTGCAACTCTTATACAGTCTATCTCGTAGACCTCTTTGTCACCCCCCAGGAAAAAGAGTAGTGGATTATGTAGAAAATGGCGGTCGTATCGCCCAAGCTGCTGTCCTATTTAAGGTAGGAAGAGCAACGATATATCGGTGGTTGGGTCGGTCAGACCTTCAAGCTACAAAGGTAAAAAGACGTAAGAGAAAACTAGATTGGCAAGCCTTAGAAAAGGATGTTAAAGAGAATCCAGATGCCAGATTAATCGACAGAGCCAAGAAGTTTGGAACCAGACCCAGTGCCATATCTTATGCTCTTAAAAAAAAGGAAAATTCCCGAAAAAAAAGAACGGGGTTAGCAGGAAAGAAACCGAGAATAAAGAATGAAATACTATTATAATCGAGCAAAAATTGATTAAAGTATCGGGAAATCAAAGCCTGGTTTTTATTGATGAATCAGGATTTGAACAGTTTCAATATTGTGCTTAGGGTTGGTCAAAAAAAGGAAAAAAAAGTCGGGTGAAAAGTCCGGCTTGCCGGGGAAAAAGAGAAAATCTAGTAGCCGTTCGACTGAAAGGAGAAAAGGATTTAATTGCCCCAATGGTTTTTACGGGAAGCCTCAATGCAGAAGGCTTTGAAGGGTGGTTATCTTTATATTTATTACCCTCTCTAACAAAGCCATCTATATTAATCATGGATAATGCACCGATTCATCGAAAAACAGCGATTCGAGAACTGGTAGAGGAAACGGGTCATCAAGTTCTTTTTCTCCCGAAATATTCTCGCCTACCTGAACGATATTGAACACGATTTTAGTGCCTTAAAGCGAGCCAGAATGTATGCTCTTGCTGGCACATCTTTAGATGAACTCATCTGTGCCTACTGCGCTCAATCGTGTCTCTTTTTTATTTGAAATGACTATATATTTTACCGAAATTTCATCTCCCTTAATTGCTATGAATGAGCCACCCCGAATTATTCAGCCCAACCTAAACCTTCAATAGATAGCGAATTTTTACCTGCCATATTTGCGCTATTTGCGCTTCGCGGTTCCGAAAAATATAATTGCCGAATTGCCTAAAATTTTCCCAAATCAACTTAAAATCAGTAGAGTGGCATTTACCTTAAAACTCCCTATGACCAAAGCCGAAATTATCACCAAAAACATCACAGTTCCTAACGGGGATTTGCAAATAGCTGCATACCTAGCCCAGCCAGCCTCTTCAGGGCAATTTCCCGCAGTTATCGTAATTCAAGAAATCTTTGGCGTCAACTCGCACATCCGCGAAGTTACTGAAAGAATAGCAAAAGAAGGATATGTGGCGATCGCCCCAGCCATTTACCAACGTCAAGCCCCCGGCTTTGAAACCGGCTACACACCCGAAGCTATCAAAATCGGCCGAGAATACAAAGAAAAAACCACAGCTTCCGAACTTCTCGGCGACATCCAAGCCACCATCGATTACCTCAAAACTCTACCCTCTGTCAAACAACAAGGTTTTGGCTGCATCGGTTTCTGCTTTGGAGGGCACGTCGCCTACATCGCCGCTACTTTGCCCGAAATCAAGGCTACAGCGTCGTTCTACGGCGCCGGTATCGCCACTCTAACCCCCGGCGGCGGAACCCCCACGATCGCCCGCACAGCAGACATTAAAGGCACTCTCTACGCCTTTTTTGGCACCCAAGACCCCAGCATTCCCCTAGAACAAGTTGAGCAAATCGCCGCCGAATTGCAAAAACACAGTATTTCTCACCGAATTTTCCGCTACAATGCCGATCACGGCTTCTTCTGCGACCACCGCGGCAGTTACGACGCTACGGCAGCAGCCGACTCGTGGACGCAGGTGAAGCAGCTATTTCATCAGCAACTTCAACCAGCTTAGAGAGTGGGAGATGGGGAGATAGGGAGATAGGGAGAGTGGGAAAATTTTTTCTACTGACGACTGCCAACTAAATTACTGACAACTGACAACTAAACTGACATGAATTCCAAATCTACAGGTTCTCAAAGCGCAAAAGCATCTTTTTCAATGGATGATTTTGCTAAAGCCCTCGAACAGCACAATTATGAGTTCCAGAAGGGACAAGTAGTGCGCGGCAAAGTGTTCGAGTACGACTCAAACGGCGCGTATGTTGATATCGGCGGCAAGTCTTCGGCTTTTTTGCCGATCGAAGAGGCTGCTTTGAGAACAGTAACGGATTTGTCGGAAGTGGTTCCGCTGGACGAGGAACGGGACTTTTTGATTATCCGCGAACAAGATGCAGATGGCCAAGTTACCTTGTCTCTGCGGCAGTTACAAATTCAGCAAGCTTGGGAAGATTTAATTGAATTGCAGGAAACCGGTAAAGTTCTTCAGGTGCGGGTTTCTGGCGCAAATAAGGGTGGCGTGACAGTAGATGTTCAGGGAATGCGCGGTTTTATTCCCCGATCGCACTTAGTGGAACGCGATAACCTAGAATCGCTGATCGGTCAATCTTTGAGCGTGAATTTTTTGGAGGTCGATCGCGAACGAGAAAAACTCGTACTTTCCCAGCGGATGGCCACTCAATCGAATGCTTTCAAGGATTTGCAAATTGGTCAGTTGGTGGAAGGAAAAGTCAGCAGCATCAAGCCTTTTGGCGTATTTGTGGACTTGGAAGGAGTTAGCGGTTTGCTGCACATCAAGCAAGTTAGCCAAAAATATATTGATAACCTTGGAAAGGTGTTTGCTCCCGGTCAACCCCTGAAAGCGATCGTGGTTGACCTCGATGAAAGTCGCGGCCGGATTTCGCTTTCTACTCGGGTACTGGAAAATTATCCAGGGGAAATGGTGGATAAAATGGCGGATGTTATGGATACGGCAGAAGAGCGATCGGAACGCGCTCGAAAGACTCTTTCTTAAGTCTTGATATAATTACCACCCCGACTTCTTAAAGAAGTCGGGGCTCTAAGAGCGCGATCGTTTTACGTTTAATTAGCTTGATTTACTTATTTTGCATTGTACATCGACTTCTTATACCAGTTTCCCCAAAGAATCCAACTATAGGCTAACTCCAAACCCCTATCTAGTAAGTGAATACCTCTGGTCAACCAAACATCAAAAATCCAAGATTGTCTTACTTCTTCCTTTGGCGGTCTAACTCCATTTCAGCGTTCGTTATTTAACCCCATTAGCTACTACTCCCAATACTTTAAAATCGGCTACATTTAGTTGATCTAAAGCTTTGTTTACCAGTCCGCGATCGGTTTTTTCTATTTTTACTATCAGCACTGTACCATCAGTTTGAGAGGCTAGTAAATGACCATCTGCTAAACCAATTAAAGGTGGTGTATCGTAAATGACTAAATCAAATAACGCTAGGAATTGTTCCATTAAATAGTGCATCTTTCTCGAAGAAAGTAATTTAATTGGATCAGGGGGAATAGTACCAGCAGTGAGGACAAAAAGATTGTCATCGTCGGGTAATCGCTGAATAGCCTCATTTAAGCTTAAATCAGAACTTAAAGTATTACTTAAACCTTTCAGATTTGATAAACTAAGGTATGTATGGAGTTGAGGAGAACGCATATTAGCATCTACTAATAATACTCGTTTACCCACAGCAGAAGCAGTTTTAGCTAAATAAAGTGCTACAGTTGACTTACCCTCACCTTTAAGAGTCGAAGTGATGGTTAAAGAACTTACTGGGTGTTCAGCATTTAATAACTGAATATTTGTGTATAAGTAGTGAAATGCCTCTATTACAGGAAAATCTTGGGAATTTGAAACTATTATTCGTTTTAAGCTTGCACCGTTAGTATTTGAAGTTATGCTAGTGAATTGAGCGGGAACCCTTTCACCTCTACGAGATTTAATTTTCATCGCTTTGGCGATCGGAATTACTCCCAAAAGAGGACGTTTAGTTGCTGATTTAATTTCTTCGGGAGTATGAAAAACAGTATTTAAAACTTCTACTAGGAAACCTATAGCAATGCCTAGTAAAGTGCTAATAACGATCGCGATCGCTAGCTGCCGGCGGGTTTGTTTTTCTGTTACTGGGTGGAGATCACCATTTTCGTTTGTGACTAACTGTGGTTTAGATATAATTTCCCAAGAGTCATAAATTTGACCAGCATCTATTTGTAAAGTTTTTTGTTTTTCCATGAACAGCTTGAGAGTATCTTTAGCTAGTTCTAGTTTTAATTGTAGGTCATCATAGCGACGTTGAGCTTGGGGCATTTGAGTAATTTTTGCTTGCAGTAAATTTTGGCTATTAGTTATCACTCGCTCGCGAGCTTCCAACTGTTTTAGTTGTGATTGCATCTGCAAAATAACAGTATCAGCTTCTATTTTTATTAAATCGCGCAAACTTTGCTGCTTTTCCCGCAAAGATTGAATGGGAAGGCTATTTTCATAAAATTGAGTAGAATTTAAAGCTAATTGCGACTCTATTTCAGTTATTTTGCCTATTAAACTTTCATAAGACTTGGGGCTAATATCAATAATCCAACGATTATCGCCATTTAATGATCTTTTTTTGTAGTTTTCATATTGCTGCCTACTTTCTGCTAGTTGTACTTGCACTTCTAGGCGACGATTAGTTACACTATCTAGCTGATCTGATAGGCTGCGGCTGCGTACTTCTGGTTGATTAAAGTTATACTTAATTCTTAAGGTTTGTAATTCTTGCTGCAAGTTATCTACTTTCTGCTGGAGGGGTGGCATTTGTCTAGCAATAAAATCAATACTTTGTTTGCTAACTCTTAAGCGCTCTTTGCCCATATATTCTCGGTAATATTTGGCAGTTTCTTCCAGCACATATTTGATGCGCTTGGGATCTCGATCACGGTAGCTAATATCTAGGAGTTTAGTACCCCCCTGCTTCCCATCTCGCAAGAAAGTAACACGTTGGATAGTCAAGCGGTTGTTGAGATTTTTATAGTCAAAATTTGGATATCTTTGTTGCAATTTATTAACTAATGGTATTAGCACTTCGGGGCTTTTTAAAACCCGCGTTAAACTTTGATAATCCACCGAGGAACCGTCTTCCGCTGATGACTTAATTTTGTTCAAGTCTGTGATGCCTATACCGTTACTTTGAGCTTGGACTAAGAGCTTTGATAGCCGATCGTCAGTCGTAAGCGGTTCTGCTAAAACTGTAAATTTTCCTTCATACTCAGTAATAGATTTTTTGGCAGCCCTGATCACGAAAGTACCAGTCAAAGTACCGATGCTGGCAGCTACTATAGCCATCACCAGAAGGCGACGTTTGACCACAGCTACTACCCATCCCATATCAAGGACTTGGTCATCTCCTTCTGGGGTACTAGCTACGTAGTTACGGGAGGCTGCGGACAGATAGTGACCATTAAGATCATCCTTTAGGGAAGAAAACAGCTTTTTATCCATAAGGCTAATTTTATGAAATTCCTAATTTCCTAAGATTCTGAGTAGCTCTATTAGTCGGGTGGGAACGAGAATTCCACCAATAATATTATTAACTGGTGTGAGAACAGTGGTAATGGTGTCTACCAAGGTAGCAGTCCTTGATCGTCCCACTATAATTATGTCATTATCTTGAATAAGTGGGTTGGTTTGACCATCGATTCCTTGATTCAAATTAATTGCTACTTCCGATCGCGATATAGTTCCATTAGGATTCAGCCTGATCAGTTCTACGGATCTAGAGTTAGCGCGACTTAGCCTGAAACCTCCCGCACTCATAATTGCTTGATTTAAGGTAGTATTAGGAGGTAATTTGAGTCCACCCGGAGTATTGACTTCTCCGATAACATTTACTTGCACAGTCCCCGGAGCAAAGCTAGCAGTCGCTAGAACCGAAACTTCTCCAGGGTCGATCGCCGTCGCTGTCGGCACAAATATGATATCCCCTTCTTGTAGTATAGTATCTTGAGAGGTATCTTGTTCTTGCAAATATTGCCAGAGGTTAATAGTTCTAATTTGTTGTTGGCCACTTCTAGTATAACGTTGAAGTTGGATTTGGCGAATATCTGCGATTGATGTGATTCCACCAGCTAGTTGTAGAGCACGAATAATTGTCGGTTGTCCGTTGGTTCTTTGACCATTTTGGGTATCACCACCAATGGCGACATATCTACCGGGACGCTTTACCTCTCCGAATACTGAGACACTACGGGGTTGCTCTGCTGGTATAGAAAAAGTAGATTCACTAAGTTGATTTGTTTCTGTTAAATTAATTGTTTCTTGAGGGGGAACCAAGATTTGATCTCCATCTCGCAACGTGATATCTTGGCTGGTCTGACCAGTTTGTAAATAATCCCACAGATTATAAGTGATAGTTATTTCTTTGTTCGCCGTGAGCCGACGCCGCACAATTACTCGTCGGATATCAGCGCTAGCTCGAATACCCCCAGCTTTTTCTAAAGCTTGAGGAAGAGTGGGAAACTGAACAGATGGTCTGTTGCCACCTCCATTAGCTAGGGGTAATGAGTAGGAGCCGGGACGGCTTATTTCACCAGATAACCAAATATTGAGCGGGCGAGCAGCTTGTAAGCTGATGGTAACTAAAGGTCTTTTTACAACGCGACCATAAGCTCTAGTGATAACTTGGGCGGCCTGTTCTAAAGTTAATCCTTGAAGGGGAACACTACCAATAATCGGGATTTGAATAGCTCCCCCAGCGGGAATTTGATATTCCCCACTAAGCTGGGGCAGATCGTAGATATCAATTCTAATATTGTCTCCACCGCCTAGATAGTAGTCAGTATTAATACTTGTTGCGGGGCCTGGGGACTGAGCGAGGTTGGTTTGAGGGTACGAGAGAGTGAGTACCAGCGCCAGCATTGGCACTTGTAAGGCAGGGAGAGTAAGCCATTTCATAGGTAGTAGCAAATTGATAATAGAGGTAAAGCCATGAAAGATATTTTAAGGGTGCCGATGTTTGCGTTGATGCTTTTTTGTTTAGCAGTTATCGTCTTTGTGACTATTTATATTTTAGCCGCACGCCATCCGAAATTGGGTGCCAGATTAGAAAAGATTTTTGTGGGGATACTTTTTTTTACCATCACTGGTGGTTCAGGGATCATAGCCATGCCCTTTCCCAAACTCCATCCTAACGTTTTCTACAACTTAGAAACTACACCCCCAACAATGATTGGTCAAATTGCCATTTATGGGGCCATGATATTAATGCTTTTTCCCCGATTAACTAAAACTACCCAAAAAACAGTTTCTATGTGCATTAAATGGATAGCAGGAGACATTTTTTTAGGTGGGTTTTTATTGATAATGACTTTATCTGGCTTGTGGTCACAAACTCCTGAAATTACTTTTAGGGCTATTTTGGCTATTTGGGGAGTAACACTGGTTTCTATTTATGTAGGAAAAGTGTATAGTTGGTTAGAAATTTATGGATTATTGAGATGGCTAACTGGTTTATTAGCTTTATGGTTACTTGTGAAAACAAATGCAGCACCGGACGGTTGTTGGACAGGAGTTTTAGGTCATAAAAACACTTTTTCTTTTCAAATGGCTAATACAGCTTCTTTATGGATTTTATATGCTTTTAAGGAGCGTAAATATCGATACTTATCATTATTTATCATTTTAATATCTTTATTAGGATTGCAAAAAGGTTGTAGCGGTGCTAGTCGGATTTTGACAGTGGTATTAATCAGTTTGTGGAGTTATTTAGCACTCTTAAAAAAATTACCTGTAAAATGGGCTTTTGTCTGCTTTATCTTATTTTTGGTCGGTAGTATAGGTATAAGTATTTTGGTGTTAAATAATTTAGAGGCTATTATTGTGGATGGCTTGCAAAAAGATATGACTTTAACCGGTAGAACCGATTTTTGGCCTTTAATTATTGATAGAGTTAATCAAAATAATCCCATGTTTGGTTATGGAATGCAAGGATTTTGGCAGTCTTGGCGTGGCTTGGAAAACCCCGCTTACGGAATTATAGTAGCTAAAACTGGTTTTGTGCCACCCCACTCTCACAATGGTTTTCTTGATATACTTTGCGAACTGGGTTGGACGGGACTCTTTTTGTTTATTGGGTCATTCTTGAATAATATATTTAGAGGTATAAAGTACCTAGTTAAAGGAAATTTTCCAGAGTCAGGTTTGCCTTTGTATTTATTAACATTTATGCTAATGACCAATTTGACCGAGGGGGGACTATTGGGGGTTGGTACTTATTGGTGTTGGTATGTAGTTTTATCGGTAAAATTGAGCTTAGATAGGACAGCTAAGGATAATCCACAATGATGATGTCAGCCTTCGGTCAGGCCTATTAGGAGAATCTTTAAACAGAATAGGCATATACCCGACTTTTTAAAGAAGTTGGGGGTTTAAAAGTGATCGCGTTTTACGTTTAATTAAGTGAGCTTACTTAATATGACTCGCAATTGTTTCACTCTCCACAGTTGCTTCCACTGGCCAAGAATTTTCCATGTCTACTGTTTGTTTCGGCTGATAAACTGCCAAGTCGAACCAGAAAGTCGTACCCACATTAACTTCGCTAACTAAATTAATTTTAGTGTGGTGCTTGTCAATAATGTTTCTGACAATAGAAAGACCTAATCCCGTTCCTTCTAAAGTGTGTACTCGGTTTTCTACCCGGAAAAAGCGCTCGAAGATTGCTTGTTGGTCTTCAGGATCTATGCCAATTCCAGTATCAGAAATTTCGATCCGCACTACGGGACAAGGTTGGGCATCCGGTGACAAGTTGTGGTTGACGGATTGACCGTCTTTGTGGGTTGGCGCCTCCGGCTCTAGCAAATATGCTCGAATAGCCACCTTGCCGCCGGACTGAGTAAATTTTAAGGCATTTCCTACTAAATTTGCAAATACTTGCAGTAACAAATCGTAATGACCTAAAGCAGGCGGCAAATACGGGTCAACTTCTTGCTCTAATTCAATGCCTTTATCCTTAGCATTTAACTGATAAGTCCGCAGGGTTTGTTCCACAGCTTGCGGGAGGTCAACCGCCTCCAAGTGATAAACTCGGCAGGATTCCAGTCGCGACAAGTCTAACACGTCGTTAACTAAACGAGTTAGTCGATCGGTTTCTCGATTGGCAATTTCTAGGAATTCCCTGCGCTCGCTTTCTAGAAGGTCTTCTCCGTACTCGTGGAGAGTCTCGATAAAAGATTTGATATTAAATAAAGGTGTTCTCAATTCGTGAGAAACATTGCTGATAAAATTGCTTTTAGCCTCATTGAGTTCTACTTCGCGAGTAATGTCCTGCACTGTCATTGCAATGCCTTTGAGACTTTCTCGGTAATTTCCGGAACCTTGATGCTTCGAGGTTTGCTCGTAGAAAGTACACTCTACAGCTACCGGGCGTTGTGGCTCGGTACAGGTATCTTCCTCATGGCGGATGCAGCTTCTGCACAGCGGTTCGGCACCGGGCGCTTTGTGCAGAATGACTGTTGTTAAAACAATCCGAATTGTACGGTTAACAGGTTCGCTCATCGAGATGCGAAATTCGCCGCCGTCGCGATCGCCTGCAGCTATTTCCTGCAACGGTCTAGCCAACTCCTGCTGCACTTCCGAAGGCAAAATGTTCAGAACATTTACTCCAAGCGCATTTTTACCTTCCCATCCAAAAATCCGCATCCCCGTCGGATTAACTAAAATCACCTGCAAATTTGCGTCTAATAAAAGCGCGCCATCAGCAATCGTTGAAACCAAAGTTTCTAACTTAGCTTTTTCCGCTGTCAGCTCTTCAATATTTTGTTCTTCATAACTTTCGAGTTTCTGGGCCATTTCATTAAAACTGCCAATCAACTCGCCCAATTCTCCCCCTAAAGGCAGGTCAACTCGCTGCTTAAAATTCCCGCTGGCAATGTTTTTGACCCCGAAGACTAATTGTTTGATCGGCTGAGTAATTGTCAGGGCATTAAATACAGCTCCCAAAATTACCATCACCCAAATTGTGACAAATACTGCTAAAGTGACATCCCTAGTAAGATTTGAAGAGATAACTGCTGCGGGATTTGGGTTAATGCCGATTGCCAAAACTCCCAAATATTTGTCTTCATGAATTAACGGCACAAATACATCGGTAACTTCTCCATCTGGCGTCAAATGCTGCCGCACCAAAGGCAAAGAAGTTAAATTTCTCGCCTCAATATCGGTGATAAAATTATCCGGAAGTTTGATCTGGCGGCGCAGCGTCAGGGAAGTTTCCACCTCGGATTCTGAAAAGGGTATCCCCAGGAAAATATCCCCCGCTTCGTCGGCGTAAAGCATATAGCGGACGCTAGAAGTGCTGCTGTAAAATTGGCGGGAAAAGCGGGCGACTTCGGAGCGATCGTTTTTGGCAATCAGTGGCGCCACATTTGCCGCCAATAGCAGGCCGAGGTCGCGGCCGTAGCGAGTATCGTTAAGTCGGGCATCTTGCTGGATAGTATTCACCGCCCAGAATGTCAGGCCGCTCATAATTAACGACACTACGAGGGTAGCAGCGGCCATCAGGCGGGTCTGGAGGGTAAAATCCGACCACCAGCGGGCAATAATTTCTCCGATTTTGTTTAGTATGGCCAGCATTTCACCACTTCACCCGTTCAATATTAAAAGCAAGATCAATTCAGTTGGCTCCCGATCGAATTTTCTGATGCGACTTGTCCGCTACCGCCATCGCATAGATACCAAATTTCATTGTTACATTTCTACATTGAGATTGCTTGGCTTTCGGATGGCGGCCGATGTCGCAATTCCTAATTTTTATCACCCAGGGCTCGGCGGCCGATGTCCCGGCGGCAGTAGACGCCTTCAAATTGGATGCAATCAACTGCTGTATAAGCCTTGGAAATAGCTTGTTCCAAAGTTTCTCCCGTCGCAGTTACACCTAAAACCCGGCCGCCGTCACTCACTAACTGTTGCTGCTTCAACTGAGTACCGGCGTGAAACACTTCTGCTCCTTTGGCTTCAGCTTCCTCGATACCTGTAATAACTTTGCCTTTTTGATAACTTCCAGGATAGCCCCCAGAAGCCAAAACTACGCAAACAGAGGCCCCCGACTTCCAGCGAATAGAATATTCACCCAGACGCTGCTGACAGCAGGCGAGCACCAAATCTTCTAAAGGAGTTTCCAGCAGTGACAAAACCGCTTGAGTTTCGGGATCTCCGAAACGGCAGTTGAATTCTAAGACTTTGGGTTCTCCGTCCGGGGTAATCATTAAACCGGCGTAGAGTACACCCCGGTAGTCAATTTTGCGTTTTTGCAGTGCTGCAATGGTGGGTTCGAGAATTTCTTCTTGAATCCTTTCCATGAGTTCCGGGGTGACAATGGGCGCTGGGGCGTAGGCTCCCATACCGCCTGTGTTGGCTCCCTTGTCGCCTTCGCCGATAGCTTTGTGGTCTTGAGCCGGCAGCAACGGTTCCACTGTGATGCCGTCGGTAAGGGCGAGAATCGAGACTTCTTGACCTGTTAAGAATTCTTCGACGACGACTCGGATGTTGTCGGTGCCGAATTCGCCTCGGAAAATGGTGTTGATGGCGCTGTGAGCCATTTTGACGGTGGTGGCAACGGTGACTCCTTTGCCTGATGCGAGTCCGTCTGCTTTGATAACTATTGGGGTTCCTTGTTCCACAACGTATGCTTTTGCTGCTTCTGCGTCTGTAAATACGGCAGCTTTCGGTGTTGGGATGCCTGCTTCGAGCATCAATTCTTTGGCCCAGGATTTGCTGGATTCAATTTGGGCACCGGCTTTGGTGGGGCCGAAAATCATCATTTTTCGTTGGTGGAAATAGTCGGCGATGCCTAGGGATAGGGGCAATTCGGGGCCGACGATAACTAATCCGATGTTGTTGACCATCACAAAGCGTTCGATGCCCTGGAAGTCGTCGATGTTGAGCGACAGATTTTGACAGCCTTGGGTGGTAGCTGTGCCGCCGTTGCCCGGTACGCAGAATACTTGTTTAATCCGCGTAGATTCTAGCAGTTTTTTTGCGATCGCGTGTTCGCGACCTCCGTTTCCCACAACTAAAACTTTCACAGTATCCTCACCTATAAATTTTGTTCCCTGAATGTCTGATTTTCAGTGTTGGCATCTCTCTATCTGCTTTTTGCAGTGCTGTCAATTATGCCATGGTTGGGGCTAGGGAATTGCTAGATGTGGAACTTTTCTGGACGGGTGGGGTTCGACGGCTGTTTCTCAATGGCTGGGAGTGTGCAATAATTAAAGACTTTAGCCACCCTATTTTTCTGGGTTCTGCCTCGATTTAATCCTGCAATTAAAACTATTTTTTGGCTTTTAACTCTGCAATTACTGTAATTGAGCCAGGGTTAAATAGCGATAAGATAGGCAGGTTGACTTTGCGGAATTTTACTCACATGAAATCAAATCAAACTGCTGCGAGTTCGTCTGCCCAATTTAAGCGGGTGGGCGTTGTCGGCGGCGGCCAGCTAGCTTCGATGATGGGGGATGCTGCTAGGGCGCTAGGTATTGAATTGGTAGTGCAAACTCCCCATGCTACTGATCCGGCAGTTTCGGTTGCTGCTGGTGCTGTTTTGGCTGCTGTTGATGATGTTTTGGCTACGGCTCAATTGGCGGCTGGCTGCGATGTTATTACTTTTGAAAATGAGTTTGTGGAGTTGGATGGTTTGCGGCCGCTAGAAGAGCAAGGTGTGTTATTTCAGCCGAGTTTGTCGTCGCTTTCTCCTTTGTTGGATAAGTACGTTCAACGCTGTTATTTACAAGGTTTAGGTTTGCCAACTCCGAGGTTTTGGGAATGGGATTGCAGCGCGGATTTGCCCCCAGAATTGTTTAAGGCGGTGGCGATCGACTTTCCGGCAATTTCTGTTTCTGACAGCGTGCAGAGTGAAGGAGACTCGGATGCTGGATCGATCGACTTTCCCTTTGTCGTCAAAGTTCGCCGCCACGGTTATGACGGCCAAGGTACTTTTATTGTTAAGGATCGGGGGAGTTTTGAGTCAATTCGTGCTAAACTTCAAGGTCAGTCTTTGCTAGTGGAAGAGTTTGTGCCGTTCGATCGCGAGTTAGCTGTGATTGCGGCTCGATCGGCAACTGGCGAAATTGCAATTTATCCGATCGTCGAAACTCAGCAGCAAAATCAGGTTTGTCATCTGGTGATTGCGCCCGCTGATATTAGTTTAGATGTGAAAACTGAAGCTTGTGCGATCGCCCGCACTCTCCTCAACAGCTTAGAAGCTGTCGGCGTATTCGGCATTGAATTATTTTTAACAGCCGATAATAAGCTGTTAGTCAATGAAATTGCACCCCGCACCCACAACTCGGGACATTTTACCATTGATGCCTGTGAAACTTCACAATTTGAACAGCATTTGCGCGCAGTTTGTCAACTACCTTTAGGCAATTCAGCGTTGAAATGTGCAGGTGCTGTCATGGTAAATTTGCTCGGCTACGAGTCGGCCGAGTCCGATTATGTAGCAAAAAGACAACAACTGGCACAAATTAGCGGTGCTTTTGTCCATTGGTATGGTAAGAAAGTATCGCGTCCTGGCCGCAAACTCGGTCACGTTACAGTTGTGCTCGACGCGGACTTGGTGGCTCAGGGGCGATCGCAAGCACAGGCGATCGCTCAAAGCGTTGAATCTATCTGGTATGCAAGTTAAATTGCTCGAAGCTTGCCAAAATCTGGTTAGTTGGTATATATTAAATAAAGGTTCTACTGCGACGTTGGTGACTGCCAATAATGTTTTTTTGATCTATAACTCTTAACTCTCGGGAATCAAGATGTTTGGACAGCAGTAAACTGGGCTTGTACCCAGAAACTTTAAGTCCGAGCCAACGGTACCCACCTGGTAAAATACCAGGTCAAAAGCTGAGGTAAGACGGCGTTGCGGGGAGCTATTAAAATTTGGATTGAGATAGGCGCTGTGAAATATGGCTAGCCTATTTTTTTTGAGTAAACGCCTTTACTCATACTTGGCTTTTACGTACGATTAGTTGAGATTCGAGTTTAGACTAGGTACATCAAAAAGTGCGATCGCTGTGAGACTGGCGAACGTCTATAGAACCTATTTGGGATCTATTCATTTGCTATTGCCAACCGTTTCTTTGCTAAGCGTTTGAGCATGAGCCGAATGAAACACACATTGAGCTTAGCCGTCGCATTCTCCAGCGTCCCCTCGAAATTCTTGACTAAATTCTTACACCGTTCTACCCACGCATTTGACCGCTCAATGACCCAACGAGTCGGAATGACGACAAATCCCGTCTGCCCTTGCTGCTGCTTTTGGGCTTTGGTCGGCTTCGGAGCCACTTCAAACTGAATTTTAGTCATGATTTGAGGATAAATCTGCTCTAACGCCGCACTTAGCACGGTGGGATGATACCCGTGGTGCAGCAAAATCGTTAGTTTGGGCAAGTCATCAGGTCTATCCTTGAAGTAATTAATGTTGGCTGCTAGCATCTCAATCAATCCCTGGTCATCGGACACATTGGCAAGGACTGCAATGAATGAAGAACGGGAATCCCAGGCTATCCACTGCCAAATGATGCTTGATGCCATTGGTAGGTTTGTAAAAGCAGGATCCAACTCCAGCATTACAGGTGTTTTTCACCGCTTGTGAGTCGATGATTAGCAACATTGTCCACGTTGGTTTTTTTTGACCTGTGTTCGCGCTTGGGCGTACAAGGTATCTCGAATCTCCTTTACTAACACGCCGTCTGAGCGCCACTGCTTGTAGTGCCAAAATACTGTGGAGTAGGGTGGCAGGTATGCAGGGCAGGTCACCCCAGTTGCAACCGTTCTTCAGTTGGTAGAGGATGCCCTTCAAGATTTGACGCGCAAGTCCACCGAGAGGCGGTGTCGTTTGCTTTTTTTGAGGCAAGAGTGGCTCAACGATTTCCCACTCCTTGTCGGTTAGGTCGCTGGAATATGCCATTTATGACTAATTCTAGCTCCTCATCCAAGACCCCAAATAGGTTCTATATCTCGCTTGAGTCGCAACGCCGGACACTTTATCAGGATTAACCTCCGTCCACTCTACTTATTCCTATTTTACCGCCATAACCATTAGTCTTTCAGCAACGCCAATTATTTAATATGGTGTCTCATTACACTATCATTCTGCCTGTTCAGGACGGCGATGTCTGAGGGGTTAAACCCCTCAGACATCGCCAGTCTCTTTTTCTCACCGACTTACTTAACCCTAGGAAGAGTGAGCGTGATCTTTGCTTAATTTTTCTTAATATCCCGTGGTAAAGGTTGAAGAACGAACGCCTGGTTGAGAACGATCACATCCTTAAAGCAAAGTTGACACCAATGAACTGTGCCTTACGTATACTCGAAGTAAGGCCCATCATCATGTTGAACCACAGAGTTCTTCTATCCATGGGCGGGAGATTGTCAGGGCAAAAGCCGTATTTTGGTCCAAAAAAAGACCCCATAGTTAAAAGAGGAGTCAGCCAGCGGAGGCAGGTTCGGGAATAAACAGCCAAAACCCTTGGTG
>NZ_JAUBQE010000084.1:0-17195 GCF_036701115.1 Microcoleus sp. Pol1C5
ACTCATGTTCAGTCCCGAAAAAAAGATATTTTACCATCTCTTCCTACTCTTTATTTTATTTTTCGGAGATGTCTATTAGGAAAAAGCCCTCCTGTCAACTCACCGAAGAGCTAAAAAAACTCATAAATAAGGACTAAATTCCTTAGTACAAACTTGTGAACGGGGACTTTTGTACTCTTGTCTAATATTTCAGTTTAACTGCGTGCCGACAATAATCTTTTGCACGCGATCGCCCTTAATTTCCAAAATCAAATTAGAAGCCTTTTGGTCATTGCTGTAAGTCAACCGAGTCGCTCCACCCTGAACAGATTGCGACCCATAACCGTAAGTTTTAACAACTTTTTGGCTGTTATCTCCTACCTTCACACCATCAATTGTCACGAACTTGGGCTTGGTAGCAGAAATCAAATAAACTTTGCCCTCCCATGCAGCTACCGTCAATCCTGAGTAGGTTAGCGTGCGAATCTTGCCGCCGATGCCAGGTCCAGCAGGTTTAGTTTCGTCGCGCTGCGGTTTTCCCAACTTGCGTTTTGCCTCTTCTACAGCCATCCCCAACCGAACGCCGCCAATCCCCAGGCGCGAATAGTTCAGCGCCGCCGGCTTTTGTGTCGCACTGAGCATTCTTTCTAGAGTCGCAACAGTTTGATTCATAGCGGGAACAGGACGAACTAAAGCAGCAAATCCTAAGCTCGAAATTGCGAGATTCATCATGATGCCAGCGAGGGCTGTTGTCACAAATATTTTTACCATTTTTTTATAGCTTTATTTGGCAATGTATTCGTGCGATCGCCTGCTCGATCCGGATTGATACTAATAGGACTTACACCAACACTCCTGGATGCACTGCGCTGCTCTGAAACCGATTTTTTTTACCAACACTACACACAGAAACCCGGTTTTTACCATAAATCTTAGGTTTAACAGTGAGGTATTCAGCCAGAAACTGGGTTTCTAGCGCAACCTAGGTAAGTCCTGACTAATATTTTTTAAGCTTTGAAAACCGTCAATTTCGGGCGAACCGAATTTGCTTCCGCACAAGCTTGCGTCCGCCTGCCGGGACTGAAAGAAAGAATAAAAGAGGTAAATCAGCGGAAATTGCTGTGATATCCTAACAAAAGCCATATCTCGATAAAATTAGCAATTTAGATGACCGCAACAGATTCTACTAAACACCAAAAATCCAAAGCCCTCAAACCGGGTAGCCGCCGCCCCGCTAAAGAACTTTGCAGCGAGTGCGGTTTGTGCGATACATATTACATTCATTATGTCAAGGAATCTTGTGCTTTCTTAACACAGCATATCGCGGAATTAGAAGAAGAGATTCACGGGCGATCGCGCAATCTCGACAATCCCGACGATTGGTATTTCGGAGTCAGTCAAAATATGATGGCGGCTCGGAAAAAAGAGCCGATCGAGGGCGCTCAGTGGACGGGAATTGTCAGCACAATTGCCATTGAAATGCTCGAAAAAGGAATTGTAGAAGGCGTTGTTTGCGTCCAAAATACTAAAGAAGACCGCTTTCAGCCGATGCCGATTATTGCTAGAAACCGCGAAGAAATTCTGGCAGCAAAAGTCAACAAACCCACTTTATCTCCCAACCTTTCAGTATTAGAACAAATAGAAAAATCTGGGATGAAGCGGCTGTTAGTAATTGGCGTCGGCTGTCAAATTCAAGCTTTGCGAACAGTCGAGAAAAAACTCGGTTTAGAAAAGCTCTACGTTTTGGGAACTCCCTGTGTAGATAATGTCAGCCGTGCAGGCTTGCAAAAATTCCTAGATACGACTAGCCGTTCTCCCGAAACGGTTGTATCTTATGAGTTTATGCAAGACTTTAACGTTCACTTCAAACACGAAGACGGTTCGGAAGAAAAAGTGCCGTTTTTTGGCTTGAATACTAAGGAATTGAAAGATGTTTTTGCTCCTTCTTGTTTGAGCTGTTTTGATTATGTGAATTCTTTAGCAGATTTAGTTGTGGGCTACATGGGCGCACCTTTTGGTTGGCAGTGGATTGTAGTGCGAAATGACACCGGGCAAGAAATGTTAGATTTGGTAACGGATCAGTTAAATACTCAGCCCGTAATGTCTAAGGGAAACCGAAAAGAAGCCGTTCAGCAAAGCATTCCGGCTTATGAGAAAGGAGTGACATTGCCGATGTGGGCGGCGAAGTTAATGGGAGTTTTTATTGAGAGAATTGGGCCAAAGGGCTTGGAATATGCTCGGTTTTCAATTGATTCTCATTTCACTCGCAATTATCTGTACGTGAAGCGCAATTATCCTGAGAAATTAGAGGCTCATG
The DNA here is from genome assembly GCF_036701115.1 of Microcoleus sp. Pol1C5. Lineage (NCBI taxonomy): Bacteria > Bacillati > Cyanobacteriota > Cyanophyceae > Oscillatoriales > Microcoleaceae > Microcoleus > Microcoleus sp. Pol1C5. Next base: position 2,297 of record NZ_JAUBQE010000084.1, read on the forward strand.
TGCCGGAATATGCTAAGCGGATTGTGGGGCAGTATAAGTTACCAGATGTGTAAACTTGTAGGGTGCGTCAGTCAAAAGTTGTTGGATTATTGAAAAAATAACGCTAACTGACGCACCCTACTACTGAAGCATAGCAAAAGATAAAAAATAAATGCTATTGGGAAAAATAGAATTATGGAATCGCAGAACGTTAACTAGACTGGCTATCCTTAGTACGATTTTAATTAGTCTGATTAGTGGGATATGGTTGAGTATGATTGCAATGCCAGGGAAAAGCTACAGCGGAACAATTCCCCCTTTAACAGCACAGGAAATCTCGCTCCGAGATGCTTTACAGCGCGATGTGGAAAAGCTCTCTGGTGACATCGGAGAGCGCAACTTTATACAATATCAAAAACTTGGAGAAGCTGCTGACTTTCTCGAAGCATCTTTTCAAGCTGCTGGCTATAAAGTTGAACGCCAAGGATATAAAATTGAGGATAAATTTTATTATAACATAGAAGTGGAGATTCCAGGTGGAAAAAAGGCAGATGAAATAGTTGTAATTGGGGCACATTATGATTCTGTGGTGGGGAGTCCAGGGGCAAATGATAACGCAACTGGGGCGGCGGGAGTTCTGGCTTTAGCTAGAATGTTTGCGGATAAAAAGCCGGAAAAGACTGTGCGTTTTGTTGAATTTGTGAATGAGGAACCGCCTTTTTTCTGGACTGCTGATATGGGGAGTTTGGTTTATGCGAAAAGATGCAGAGAGCGTAATGAAAAAATTGTTTCGATGCTCAGTTTAGAAACAATTGGTTATTACTCAGATGCCAAAAACAGTCAGAAATATCCAGCACCATTAAACCTTTTTTATCCTACATCGGGAAACTTTATCGGATTTATTGGCAATACATCCTCCAGTAAACTGGTTAGAGAGGCGATCGCATCTTTCCGCCGCCATGCTGAATTTCCCTCGGAAGGTGCAGCAATTCCGGGTGCCATTCCTGGTGTTGGTTGGTCAGATCAATGGTCTTTTTGGCAACATGGTTATCCAGGGGTGATGGTGACAGATACTGCTCCCTATCGCTATCCTTACTATCACACGGCGCAAGATACACCCGATAAGGTTGATTGGGAACGGACAGCGAAGGTGATAGCTGGATTGGAGAAAGTTGTGGCAGATTTGGTGAGAGTTGATATTAATTAGTTGCGTAGGCTGCCCAGCGGGGAAATATCCTCGCTCGGCACAGAATATCAGGCAAAAGGACGCACCTAAAAATTAGTATAAGTTGCCTGAGTGAGCTGATTCAGAGAGTTTGTAATAGATGTTTTGCAGGGACACACTAAGGCAGTGTCTTTGTTTTATACAGTTGGGCAAATGAGAGGTAGAAGATTATGACACTCATAGTTGCACAGAAACACAGGAATTTACAAAAGTCGATCGCACTTACTTGTTGTGTGCTTCTAGCATTATCTGGAAGTGGACTCTCTGCCAAGGCCGCAGAAGTGCGATCGGGAAACAACGGACGAACATTTGCCGATTGGTGTCGCCAAAAAGCTGATTTGAGTCCTGAAGCTAAACATACAGTTGAGGTTCTGCTGCAGAAAGCTGAGACTACTGAGTGCGATGCAGCCGATCGGAAACTTTCGAGTCTCACAGAACTCTTCCTCTCCAACAATAAAATCAGCGACCTCAAACCCTTACAATCTTTGACTAACCTGAATCGTCTCTCCCTCAGCGATAATCAAATCAGCGACCTCAAACCTTTGCAATCCTTGACTAACCTGAATTGGCTCACGCTAGGAAACAATCAAATCAGCGACATCAAACCTTTGCAATCCTTGACTAACCTAACTACGATCGCGCTCGGAAACAATCAAATCAGCGACATCAAACCGCTAGAATCCTTGACTAGCCTGACAGATCTCGAACTCGACAACAATCTTCTGGGCGACATCAAACCCTTACAATCTTTGACTAACCTGACTGCGCTCTCCCTCCACAACAATAAAATCAGCGACATCAAACCCTTACAATCTTTGACTAACGTGCCTCAACTCGATCTCAAAGGCAATAAAATCAGCGACATTAAACCGCTCGAATCCTTGACTAACCTGACTGCACTCGACCTCAGCGACAATAAAATCAGCGACATTAAACCGCTCGAATCCTTGACTAACCTGACTTTTCTTGTCCTCAGCGGAAATCTTGTGGGCGACATTAAACCGCTCGAATCCTTGACTAACCTGAGCCTTCTCGTCCTCAGCAACAATAAAATCAGCGACATTAAACCGCTCGAATCCTTGACTAACCTGACTTTTCTCAGCCTCGATACAAATCTTGTGGGCGACATCAAACCGCTCGAATCCTTGACTAACCTGACTTTTCTCAGCCTCAGCAACAATAAAATCAGCGACATCCAACCCTTGGAATCTTTGAGTAACCTGAGCATTCTCGACCTCAAGGGAAATCCGATCGCTCCCAAAACTTGCCCTCTCAAACCAGAGTCTATCTGTAAGTGGGAACCCTGAAATTAAATGCTCAAACTTTGCAGTTGTGGAAATTAGAGGTACAAGATGATGGCACTCATAGTTGCACACAAACACATGAAGTTACCAAAGTCGATCGCACTTACTGGTTGTGCGATCGTAGCATTATCGGGAAATGGACTATCTGCCAAGGCCGCAGAAACGCGATCGGGAAACAAAACATTTGCTCAATGGTGTCGCGAAAAAGATTCTTTGAGTCCAGAAGCTAAACATACTGTTGATATGCTGTTAAAAATAGCAGGAACTACTGAGTGCGATGAGGGCGATCGCCAACTTTCTAGTATCACAGGAATTAGCTTTACGAAGCAAGGAATCAGCGACATCACACCGCTAGCATCCTTAACTAACCTGAAGACTCTCCGGCTCATCAACTGTTCTATCAGCGACATCACACCGCTAGCATCCTTAACTAACCTGACTTTGCTCAACCTCAGCAGCAATCAGATCGTTGACATCAAACCGCTAGCATCCTTGGTTAACCTGAAAGTGCTCAACATCGGGAACAATCAGATCCGCGACATCAAACCGCTAGCATCCTTGACTAACCTGACTGAAATCGTCCTCATCGAAAATCAAATTAGTGACATCACACCGCTAGCATCCTTGACTAACCTGAAAGGACTTTTCCTCCGCAGCAATCAGATTGACGACATCAAGCCACTAGCATCTTTGACTAACCTGGAAGGGATCGATCTCGCGGGCAATCAAATTAGTGACATCAAACCGCTAGCATCTTTGATTAAACTGACTTTTCTCGACCTCAGCAGCAATCAGATTAGTGACATCAAATCACTAGCATCCTTGACTAACCTAGAAGGGATTAACCTCAGCTCGAATCAAATCGGTGATATCCAACCGCTAGCATCCTTGACTAACCTGGGAGGGCTATCACTTAACAAGAATGAGATCGCTGACCTTAAACCGCTAGAATTCTTGACTAAAGTGGAGATTCTCTGGCTCAACAACAATCAAATCGTTGATATCAAACCGCTAGCATCCTTGACTAAGCTGACTTTACTCTCACTCGAAAACAATCAAATCAGCGACATCAAACCGCTCGAATCTTTGACTAAACTGACTGAGATCTACCTCAGCGAAAATCCGATCGCTCCCAAAACTTGCCCTCTCAAACCAGAGTCTATCTGTAAGTGGGAACCACAAACTCAACCATAAAACTTTACAGTGACGCCCGATCGCACTTAAATATTAGAGTTACGAAGGATAAATTTGCTATTCATCAGAAAAATCCGATCGCCCTTATTGACTAAAAGCGATCGCACACCAACATCCTCCTACAAATCAGCAGCGTGCTGCTTCAATTCATCCAAAGAAACGTATTCCAAAGTCAAGGCGTGAGTCGCAGCCAAAACCACAGGCGGCGCAACTCCTGCATCCATTGCTTCCTTCCAGCGAGAAGCGCACAAACACCAGCAATCTCCCGGCTTCAAACCGGGGAAATTAAATTCGGGAACCGGAGTGCTCAAATCATTTCCATTCGATTTAGTGAATTGCAAAAACTCTTCTGTCAGTTGAGCACAAACAGTGTGAGCCCCAAAGTCGCCACCACCTGTATTGCATTTGCCGTCCCGATAATATCCTGTCATGGGCGAAGTGCAGCAAGTCTCTAACTTTCCGCCCAGCACATTTGTAGCTTCCGTCACCATCGCAACTCCTCAGTAAAACACTTGGATCTAATTTTACACAAATCGTTGTTTATATCTTTTTTTCCATGACAAAGTTGATGAATTGTTGTCCTCGCCGTTCTACTTCTTGTTTTCTAATCACCATAAATCCCTGGCTTTCAAAAAAAGGTCGAGCTGTAATGCTGGCTTCGGTAAATAACTTGTTAATTCCTAAGTCTTGGGCTTTTGACTCAATTTGTTTTAAAATTAGCCTGCCAACTCCTTGCCTTTGAAAATCTTGATGACAGTAAAAGCGATCGATATGGCCGCTTGCTTCTAATTCCCCAAAACCTGCAATTTGATCGCCCTCTTCTGCTACGAAAGTAAATTTACTGCTTAAACTTTTAGTCCAACTTTCGATATCCATATCTGCTGGTGCCCAAGCATCTACTTGTGCTTGTGTGTAATCGCGGATGTTTACTTCGTGTACCGTGTCGTAAAAAAGTTTTACAATTTGTTGCGTATCACCGATTTCGTAGGTTCGTATTCTCATAAATAGTCTCCGCTGTTAATTAGATTGTGTGCCTCGATCGCCCTCACTCTCAAAGATAATCCGATCGGGTGATTTCCCGACTCTGCTAAATGAGCTACAAGTAATTTAAAAGAAGTGGAAGGGGAAGGTGTGGGGGAAATTACTCTGTTATGGTGAAAATCATTGAATCTTTCCTTTTTTTTTCAGAAGCTAACTGCCGGCTCTAAAAGTATGGACTTTCGGACTTTAAGTAGAGACCACGTTCTCACCCACATTTGGGGTCGAGTCAATCATCCCGAAGTTTTGGCTTTGCCTTTGCCAGATATGCTGTGCTGTCAAAGTGAAGATATCGATTTTTTTCAAGAGCAACTCGCTGAGACTCTCTTAGAAAATTATAGCTTAATTACGGTTTATCAATATATTTTTTTTACAAGCTTTAAAGCAGGAAATAAATTCGACGGGGTTTGAGATCCGCCGCTTTTTATCGGGTTCAACCGAGGTGCTGTTTGAATCTCACTCTAATTCTCTAATCCTTCAAAAAAAGATGCTGGCAAGTTTGCTGTTTATTATTCCCAATAAGGAAGTTTGGGAAGGCTACAAAGTGCCGGAGCAAATTCAAGCGGCGCATTATATTTATAACTGTCTGGTTCGTAATTCTGATGACTTGTTAACTGCGGACGAATGCCAGGAATTAGTGAAGGCAATCGCCTCATTGCTGCTGCGGTAATTGCTAGAAAAGTAGGTTTGTAGTTGCGCTTGGGTACTCCGGAGTGCCCAAGCGCAACTACGAACCTTTTTTAAGGTACAAGTTGGGTAACTTCTGTGTTAATCTCCCAGGCAAATTCCCAAGCCGCGGGCCATTTTCACCAGAGTAGAAGGGGGTTCCACGCCTCTGTATTTGGCGATCGCATCTTCCAATGGTACGGTGTCGTAAAACAGTTTTACAATTTGTTAGGTATCACCGATTTTGTAGGTTCGTACTCTCATAAATTATTTCACTGCGATCGCTTCTTTAATATTAATTTGGGATTTTTAACCGCCTCCGAACGCGGATGGATGTTGGCTTTTACCATTTTGTCTCATTTCTGGCAGGGCGATCGGCTAAAAAATTCTTCCCTACCCCTTGACAAACTCTACGACTCTGTGTTGTAGTAAATATAACGATTGTTCGATATAGATCGACCCTACCCGCTGACCCAAAAAATCAATTTTGTAGTGATTTATACTATATCTAACGTTCGATATAGAATTATCAGACCAATAAATTTTAGACTTTAGATAATCTAAAATCTAAAATCTATTCACCCATGCCAAAAATAGTTGACCGCGATCGATACCGTAAAGAACTACTAAAAAAATGCTTTGACATATTTGCCGAAAAAGGTTACTCATCAGTAACTATGCGGGAAATTGGGTCAGAAATTGGAGTTTCTACAGGAACCCTTTATCACTACTTCCCGAGTAAAGAAAGTTTGTTCGAGCAGTTAATTGAATACTTGAGCTATGAAGATACAAAAGAAGAAGCAATTTCCGAACTGGGAAATCCGCCAACTTTAGCAGAAAAAGTTGAAAAACTGATGGATTACTTCAGCAAAAATGAAGATTACATCCTTAAAAGTCTGTTAATGACATTTGAGTTTTGCCAACAAAAAACTCGTCAAGAGATTGACGGCAATCAAGCACTTCAGGAATCGGGAAAGCGTTACGAAGAGGCAGTCAGTTGCTACTTAGGTATCTCCGAGCCAGCAATCGCTAGATTTATCATCTGTTATGCTGACGGTTTGCTGGTAAGAAGGTTTTATCAAGGTGAAAGAATATCTGTTGCAGAACAATGGACTTTATTAAAAGAGATGTTGCTCGCTTATTTAGAAAAAAATAGCTGCAAGTAGAGGACAAGTATGAATTTTCAATCTTGGATAGAACCTAAAAATAAATTAGTAATCGGAATGGCAATTGCTGCCAGCATCATTACCAGCGGTACAGCTTTTTACGGGATTTCTAAGTTTGTACCGTTGGCTCAAAATACGGAACCTTTGCGTGCGGAAATACCGCCAGTGAGGAAAATAACAGCATTGGGAAGATTGGAACCGCAAGGAGAAGTGGTTCGCTTGGGAGTATCGCAGACTTTAGATGGCGATCGCATTTCCCAGCTTTTAGTCAAAGAGGGCGATCGAGTCAAAGCAGGACAACTAATCGCGATTTTGGATGCGCGCGATCGCCTGCAATCTGTTTTAGATGAAGCTCAAGAGAAAGTCAAAGTTGCTCGATCCCGTTTAGCACAAGTAAAAGCTGGTGCCAAGTCGGGAGAACTTGCCGCACAATCTGCCACAATTGGCAAGCTAGAAGCGGAACTACAAGGCAACAAAACTGCACAACAAGCAACTGTCGATCGCCTGCAAGCACAATGGCAAGGCGACAGAACCGCACAGCAGGCAACTATCAGCAGAATCACGGCCCAGTGGCAAGGGGAGAGGAAAGCACAACAGGCAACAATTAGCCGAATAGCGGCACAATGGCAAGGAGAAAAAACTGCACAAATAGCAGCTATAGACAAATTGCAAGCCGAGTTTAATAATGCTAAAGCTGAAGATTTCCGACATCAGCAACTCGCGGGTGAAGGTGCAGTTTCTAAATCCGTAAGAGATACTAAGCGGCTGGCCTTAGAAACAAGTCGCCAGCTAATTAAAGAAGCACAAGCTAATCTCAGCCGAATTAATAATACGGCAAAGCAGCAACTTGAAGAAGCACAAGCAAACCTCGATCGCATTAACAATACAGCCAAACAGCAAATTAACGAAGCAGAAGCAAACCTAACTCGCATTAACAGTACATCAATCCAGCAGCTTAACGAAGCTCAATCAACACTCAAACGCATTCAAGGAACTGGCATCGCACAACTAGAAGAAGCGAAATCAACTCTTGACAAAATAGCCGAAGTGCGCCCCGTGGATGTGCAAGCAGCCGAAGCTGAGATCGAAAGTGCGATCGCCCAAGTAAAGCGCGCCCAAACCGAGTTAAATCAAGCTTCCATCCGCGCGCCCAACGCTGGAAAAATCCTGAAAATTCATACTCGTGCTGGTGAAAAAATTAGCGATGACGGTATTGCTGACTTAGGAAAAACTGACCAAATGGTAGTCGTTGCGGAAATTTATCAAACCGACATCAGCAAAATTAAGCTAGGACAAAAAGCAGCGGTTATTAGCCAAGCATTCTCAGGAGAGTTGCAGGGAACTGTCAAAGAGATTGCGTTAAAAGTAAGTAAACAAAATGTGTTTAGTAACCAACCAGGAGAAAACTTAGATAGCCGAGTAGTAGAAGTAAAAATTTACCTGAATCCTCAAGCTAGCAAACAAGTTGCGGGCTTGACCAATTTGCAGGTACAAGTAGCAATTGAACAAAACTAAAGTCTTTACTAAAAACCTTGGAGGATTGAAAGTTATGGCAGAATTTGGCCCCGACCCGAACCGACCTTATCCGATGGCAGACCAGCGCAGGGTTTGCTTTATCAAAAACTTCATAAAATCCCCCAATATTATCGTCGGCGATTACTCATATTATGACGATCCAATCGAGCCAGAAAACTTCGAGAGAAACGTACTTTACAATTACGGCAGTGACAAATTAATTATTGGTAAATTTTGTGCGATCGCCACTAACGTCAAATTCATTATGAACGGTGCAAACCACAAATTAGACGGCATTTCTACCTATCCTTTTCCTGTCTTTGGGAATGGTTGGGAAACAGCCATGAATCTATTAATCGAACTGCCAAGTAAAGGCGATACTGCGATCGGCAATGACGTTTGGATCGGCTATGAATCGGTGATTATGCCGGGAGTCAAAATCGGCGACGGTGCAATCGTGGCCGCCAAAACAGTTGTAGTAAAAGATGTTCCCGCTTACACCGTTGTCGGTGGAAACCCTGCACATTCAATCAGACAGCGTTTCAGCGATGCTGAAGTTGCACAACTATTAGAAATTCGGTGGTGGGATTGGGAAATTGACAAGATTTCTCGCAACATTAACTTAATTATGCAATCTGATATTAAAGCGCTCAGTAATGCTGAGTAAACTCGCAAATATAGCGATTTAAGATTAACAAACAGGAGGTTTCCCAATGCTTCAAATTGCATACTTAGTTCTCTGTATTCTGGGTACTGCTTTACCGTATTCCCAGTTTGTCCCGTTTCTCTTAGAAAAAGGGTTGAATATTAACGCTTTCTTCGGACAATTGTTTGCAAATCAAATTTCCGGCTTTTTTGGCATGGATGTAATCGTCTCGTCCGTGGTTTTTTTGTTTTTTGTATTTAGCGAAGGTTCGCGTCTGAAAATGAAAAACTTGTGGATTTATATTGTCACTAACTTACTGGTAGGTGTTTCCCTGGGTTTGCCTTTATTTCTCCTAATGCGGCAACGCAAACTTGAAGAAACAGCTTTAAATAACCAATAATAAATTCCCAATTCCCAATTCCCAATTCCCAAAAATTATGTTTCGCAAAACACCCCTTGCATGGTTGCAAGTAACTAGAGAAAAAACCCGCCTCGCTGTTGCTATAGCAGGAATTGCCTTTGCAGATATTTTGATTTTTGTGCAACTGGGATTTCAAGATGCACTATTCGATTCTGCAGTTAAGCCCCACCAAAGTTTACAGACAGATTTAGTTTTAATCAATCCTCAATTTGAAACTTTTGCTGCGGTAAAAGATTTCAACCGAGAGCGACTTTACCAAGCACAAGGAGTGGAAGGAGTAAAATCAGTCACTTCCTTATATATTGGTATGGGAGAGTGGCGAAATCCCACAACCCGCACTACTCGATCGATTTTAATTTTTGGCATCGACCCCGGAAACATAACATTTAATCTGCCTGATGTCAATCAAAATTTGCATCAAATTCAAATGTTTAATCATGTGTTATTTGATCAATCCTCTCGACCTGAATACGGCGAGATTGCAAATATTTTTCACAAACAATCTACCCTCGAAACTGAACTCAATAAACGCAATGTTCAAGTAGGAGGAGTCTTTACTCTCGGTACTTCCTTCGTGGCTGACGGCAATGTCATTGCCAGCGATTCTACATTCATGAACTTATTTCCCGATCGCACACCCGATCGAGTTGATGTCGGCTTAATCAACCTACAACCCGATGCCGATATTAACAAAACCCAGTCAATGATCAAAGCTATATTGCCCGATGATGTCAAAGTTTTAACCCTAGCAGAATTTGCAGAAATTGAAAAAGCTTATTGGGCAAATGCTACTCCAATCGGCTTTATTTTCGGATTCGGTACAATTATCGGATTCGTTGTTGGTCTGATTATTGTTTACCAAATTCTTTACTCGGACGTTTCCGATCACTTAGCGGAATATGCGACTTTAAAAGCAATGGGATATAGCGATCGCTATTTAGTCGGAGTATTAATTCAGGAAGCTCTGCTATTAGCTGTATTAGGTTTTATGCCGGGAATTGTTTTAGCTAACGGACTGTATTCGCTAGCACAATCTGCCACTTTACTGCCAATTGGTATGACAAAAAATCGAGCGGTTGTAGTGTTAAGTTTGACGATCGTGATGTGTACCGGTTCCGGCGCCCTCGCCCTCCGCAAACTCCAATCAGCCGACCCTGCAGACATCTTCTAATCTGCGTTCATCAACGTCAATCTGCCTGCATCTGCGGTCAAAAAAACTCCCAAAAATCACCATGCAAACCCTAAATTTTCCCGCTAACCCAACTACCGCAACCGAAACCGTAATTTCAGTCCAAAACCTCAACCATTACTTCGGTCAAGGCTCTCTCAAAAAACAAGCCTTATTTGACATAAATCTCGACATCAACCCCGGAGAAATAGTCATTATGACGGGGCCCTCCGGTTCCGGCAAAACAACTTTATTGACAATGTTAGGAGGGCTGCGTTCTGCTCAAGAAGGGAGTCTCAAAATTCTTGGGCAAGAAATACACGGAGCTAGCAAAACTCAGTTAACTAAACTTAGAAAGCAAATTGGCTATATTTTTCAAGCACATAACTTGATGACATTCTTGACCGCCAAGCAAAACGTGCGAATGTCTTTGGAACTGCACACAGAAATGCTAAATCAGAATATGGATGCTTTGTCAATAGCTATGTTAGAAGCAGTGGGTTTGGGAGAGCGGGCTAATTATTACCCCGAAAATTTGTCGGGAGGGCAAAAACAAAGAGTTGCGATCGCCCGGGCGTTAGTCAGCCGCCCTAAAATAGTATTAGCGGACGAACCTACCGCTGCTTTAGACAAAAAATCCGGGCGAGATGTTGTAGAAATTATGCAAAGACTAGCAAAAGAGCAAGGTTGCACGATTTTGCTAGTCACGCACGACAACCGCATTCTCGATATTGCCGATCGAATTATCTACATGGAAGACGGCCGTTTAGCCACAAATCCGCGTCTGGTAATTAGTGATTAGTCACTTTATTTGCTGGGCCCACAGCCTCGATCGCATCCTCAAGAGCGATCGATACATGAGTCCAATGAGTCCCCCCCTGACAAAAAGCCACGTAAGGCTCCCGCAGAGGCCCGTCAGCCGAAAACTCCGACGTACTCCCATCAATAAAAGTACCCCCAGCCATCACCAACTGACTTTCATACCCGTGCATCGGAGCCGGCACCGGATCTAAATAGGAACCGACGGGGGAATTTTGCTGAACAGCCCGACAAAAAGCAATTAACTTATCAGCAGAACCGAATTCGATCGCCTGAATCACATCTCGTCTTCTAGCCAAAGGCATAGGATTCACTCGATAACCCAACTTATAAAAAACATAAGCCGTCAAATGGTTGCCCTTCATCGCCTCTCCCACACAACCGGGAGCCATAAACAAACCCTGAAACAGCAGCCGATTCAAATCAAAAGTTGCGCCGCCGCTGCTGCCGATTCCCGGCGCCGTCAAGCGACAAGTTGCCGCCTCCACCAAATCAGCCCGGCCGGCGACGTAACCGCCAGCAGGGACGATCGTACCCCCCGGATTTTTGATTAAAGAACCAGCCATCAGATCCGCACCCACAGCAGTAGGTTCGCAATCATCCACAAACTCCCCGTAACAATTATCAACAAAGCAAATTGTGTTAGGATTCTGATGTTTGACTATGGCGACGATTTTTTCAATCTCAGAAATAGACAAACTCGACCGCCAAGAATAGCCGCAAGAGCGCTGGATAAAAACCAGGCGAGTCTTTGCTGAAATAGTAGAGCTCAATGCCTGCCAATCCAAACTTCCTTCGCGAGTTAGAGGCAACTGACGGTAACTAATGCCAAACTCAAGCAGTGAACCTTGACCTTGCCCCCGCAAGCCGATCACTTCTTCTAAAGTATCGTAGGGAGAACCAGCCACTGCCAACATTTCGTCACCAGGACGCAGGATGCCAAAAAGAGCACAGGCGATCGCGTGAGTACCCGAAACAAACTGTACCCGGACAGCCGCAGCCTGGGCCCCTACCACTTCGGCAAACACCCCGTCCAAAGTCTCCCGACCCAAATCATCGTGGCCGTAACCCGTAACCCCTGCAAAATGGTGGACTCCAACCCGGTGGCTGCGAAAAGCTTTTAAGACTCGTTGAAGATTTTGCTTGACTGTAGTGTCAATACCAGAAAAAATCTGAAAGAGTGCCTGTTCTGCTTCCTGTAGCCGTGAAACGCTATTCATCTATACCTCGCTCACCCTTTGCGTGCGCGCTGTTCATTATGGCGTAGATGCGGCCCCTAGTTTGTAAACATAATATATTCATGACGATTGCAACTTCCAAAAAAACTTCTCCTGATTGGCCTGTCGTAGGCTTTATGGCCTTTCTGCACATCGGTGCTTTATTTGCTTTGCTGCCGGGTAATTTTAGCTGGTCTGCGGTCGGGCTAGCAGTCTTCCTGCATTGGGTAACAGGTGGTTTAGGAATTACTCTCGGATATCACCGCCTCGTCACCCACCGCAGTTTTCAAACACCGAAATGGCTAGAGTATTTTCTAGTTATTTGCGGTACCCTTTCCTGTGAAGGTGGCCCGATCGACTGGGTAGGAATGCACCGGTTACACCACATACATTCCGACACCGAAACAGATCCGCACGATTCCAATCAAGGCTTCTGGTGGAGCCACATGGGTTGGATGCTCTCGGATCTTCCGATCAGAGTTGAAATCCCCCGCTTTACTAAAGACATCGGCGACGACCCAGTATACAAGTTTCTCCAAGCATATTTTATCCCCATCCAAGTTGTCTTCGGTGTGTTGCTTTATTTATTAGGCGGCTGGTCTTTCGTGGTTTGGGGCGTGTTTATGCGGATCGTGGTGGTGTTCCACTGCACTTGGCTGGTTAACAGCGCTACCCACAAATTCGGCTACCGCACCTACGAGTCGGGCGATCGATCGACCAACTGCTGGTGGGTTGCCCTGCTCACCTACGGCGAAGGCTGGCACAACAACCACCACGCCTTTCAATACTCGGCTCGCCACGGTCTTCAATGGTGGGAAATCGACTTCACCTGGATGACAATTCAACTGCTGCAATCGCTGGGTTTGGCAACCAAAGTGAAATTAGCAGAAAAATAGCGATCGGCAATTAGTCATTGGTTGTAGGTCATCAGTTCTGGACTAATGGCTGGTGACCAATGCCTAATCCTGTTTTTTGCGATCGGATACAGGTTGGGTTGAAGTAACCTCGCATCTTCTAGTGCGATCGACCCAACCAAAACCAGAATCAGTTATAATATAATTGGGAACAAAAAATTTTGTTTGGTCACCAAATTTTTTATTTTCAAAATACAACCGTAAATCTTTTTCAATCCTAATCCCAAATCTATCATTGATTCTTTATTAGTTTGGGCAAGTGTGCAGCAAAAAAAGTTCACTGCTCAATCCAAACTATTATGCGTGAATCCCGGTCGGCATCTCATCAGAAATCAAAAAAAGAATGACAATAGCAACGCAAGAAAAACTCCAATACAATTGGAAGCACGTTATTAGTTTAGCAGGACTTCATATCGGCGCTTTGTTCGCCCTGTTACCCAGTAACTTCCATTGGACAGCAGTTGGTTTAACAGTATTTATGCACTGGATAACCGGCGGTTTGGGAATAACTCTCGGATGGCATCGTATGCTCACCCACCGCAGTTTTCAGACACCAAAATTCGTAGAATACTTTCTAGCATTTTGCGGAGCCCTTGCCTGTCAAGGAGGAATAATTGATTGGGTTGGGCTGCACCGATTGCACCACACCCACTCTGACCAAAATGCGCTCGACCCTCACAATGCCCAAAAGGGTTTTTGGTGGAGTCACATCGGCTGGATGCTATATAAAGGTCCAGCTCACGCTGAAATTTCCCGCTGCACAAAAGACATTTCAAGCGACCCGTTTTATCAATTTTTGCAAAATTACTTTCTGCCAATTCAAATCGCCTTTGGCGTCTTGCTTTACTTAGCAGCAGGCTGGCCTTTTGTAGTTTGGGTAATTTTTGTCCGCTTAGTTTTCGTTTATCACTGCACATGGTTTGTGAACAGCGCCACTCACAAATTTGGCTACCGCACTTACGAAACAAAGGATAGTTCTACTAACTGTTGGTGGGTTGCGCTTTTGACTTACGGCGAAGGCTGGCACAACAACCACCATGCTTATCAATACTCTGCGCGTCACGGGATGGAAAGGTGGGAAATTGACTTCACTTGGATGACAATTCAATTTTTGGAAGCAGTAGGTTTGGCTACTAAGGTGAAATTACCAGCAGCAAAATAGCAGCAATTGGGTCCTAGACGCAGAACCTCTTTAGGCTGTAGGCTGCGCCGGGCCACGCACCTTACCGCTTGAGAAACCCGGTTTCTTTGAGAAACCGGGTTTTTTGGTGACTAACCACCAATTACTAATGACTAATAACCTAATACGGTTCAGTTAAGGAAAATTGTAGCGAAAATGTTGGGCGGAGTGAAACGGAGGGTTCGTTCCAAGGGCCCAACCTACGCACTACGCACCATCTGTTTTTTTAGCACTAACTGAACCGTAGTGGGCTATAGGTGGGGGAGAGAAGGGGTGAATTTTAATGCCTGAAAGCTTTACTAGGGGTGGGTTTGCAGTGATTTGTACCTATGCGAGGCACATACAAATGCTGAAAACTTGATTGTGAGAGCTGGGGGGGTGACAAGGCGGTCAGGAGCTAGATAGAATCTGGGCGAGAGCCTTCATCCCCCGTTGATAAAAATGGCG
>NZ_JAUBQE010000085.1:0-16886 GCF_036701115.1 Microcoleus sp. Pol1C5
GATCTGTTCGATCGCCCTATCCCCTAAGCCTTGCTGTATAAACCTTTTAGCTAATTATTCAGCAAGCCCTAGTTAGAAACCCCCTCGATTAGATCAGACTAAGGCTAACTGTCACAGGACGATCGATTTTTAGGGTGCATCTTGCACCATTCTCAACAACAGGCAAGATGCCTGTTCCACAAAGAGTGAGTTTTCTTGTGGGGTGGGCATCCTGCCCGCTAAAAAACCTCATTGAAAATGGTGCAACATCTCAGGTGCGTCAGACTCCGTTATTGAAAGATTATTGAAGATTACGGGTAGTAGAGCACCTTACTATATATGCCAGTGGCGTCCAGGACGGCCAGACTCGGCGGTTGAAACCCGGTCTCAACTTGCCTCTCGTTCTAGCAGAGGAGGACTAAAAAATACAGGAGGTATTATTAAGCCGGATTTGATATTACTTGCTGCCCAGCCAAATCGGATAAGCAGAAGAATCCTCAGCTTTTAACTTTTGCGCCTGATAACTCTTGCTAGTCCAACTAGCTACTGTTTGCAGGCTTTCTGTCAAACAACTTTCACTGCCAAACGCTTCAAATCCCAAAGTCCACCACGCGCTGCCGTTAATGTTCAACTGAGTAAGTTCCACGGTGCAACCTTGGGGAATTGGGGCTTCCACAGGCACAGACATCAGGGAACCAGGGGCCGAAACTTGATAAAGACGCTGCGCTCGCTTTTTCTTGACTCCCACCCACTTTCCTGTCGCCACAATATCCGCCGGTATCGGCGCTATCGTGTCAGCACAAACCCACTTCAGCCACTTCTCGGCTTTGCCTTCCCAGCGATTGGCGAACTGCATTGTCCCTAACTCTGCCTGACGCCACTTTACCTCCAAGGTTTTCCCACGAAGCTTCACTCCCAAGTAGTCGCAGTTAGGTACTAGCAAATATATGTCTTCCCGCTCTTCGGGAGGCGAAAGATAGCCGCCGAGACTCTCGCTTCCAAACCATTGATTGATCGATTTTGGCAGTGCACCGCTATAAAACCACCGCATTTCCAGACTGGCCCGCATAAATTTTTCCTCCGTTCCACAATTTTCGTCAAACCCAGACTGGATTTGCCATACACCATCGACTTTTGTGCCTCTCCACTCTATCCTCCTCCCTCCGGGGCCCAGAGTCTACCCACAGTCCTACCATTTTAGATTTTAGATTTTAGATTTTAGATTGGGGAAAGACTGACTATATAAGGGTTTAGAGCTTGCCTACAGTTGCATTTTTTTTTTACTGGTGTCAGAGCGAGGTCTTTAAAAAAAATTTCTCACAATCCTTTACATATCTTCACAAGTCTGTTACATTTATTTACAGTACACTAAAAACCATTTAGGAAAAAAACATGAGTAACAGAGGCTTAATGCTGGACGACCAAGGCAAAATGAACAATTTTGCGATCGAGCCGCAAGTATACGTCGATGACGAACCCCGCACCGGCTTTACCCCCTACGCAGAACGCTTAAACGGCCGCCTTGCCATGATTGGCTTTGTTTCTCTCTTGGCTTTAGAAGTTTCGACCAAGCACGGGCTGATTAGCTGGCTGACTCACCTGTAATGATTTTGTTAACAATTAAACTATATGGCTATGGATCGCTGGCGTTACACAAACAGCGATCCATAGCTTAACTATTTTTAGGGGCAAGGTTTGGTGAGACAATTAAAATTAAATATTTTTGTTTTACCCTACCCGTAAAAAGAATGCTCAAACGAATTGCGGCAATACTTCTG
The DNA here is from genome assembly GCF_036701115.1 of Microcoleus sp. Pol1C5. Classification (NCBI taxonomy): domain Bacteria; kingdom Bacillati; phylum Cyanobacteriota; class Cyanophyceae; order Oscillatoriales; family Microcoleaceae; genus Microcoleus; species Microcoleus sp. Pol1C5. Next base: position 1,758 of record NZ_JAUBQE010000085.1, read on the forward strand.
GTGGTTCTAAGCCTCACATTAACCGGTTGTGTGTCTAAAGTCACCGGACTCAAAAGCTACGTTGATACTGGCGACGGCTATCAATTTCTCTATCCTAACGGCTGGCTGCCGATCGCGGTTTCTAACGGGCCCGATGTGGTGTTCCGCGATTTGATTCAGCAAACCGAGAACGTCAGCGTGGTAATCAGTCCAGTCGCCAAGGACAAAACTTTGGCGGATTTGGGAACGCCGACGGATGTGGGATACAAGCTCAGCAAAAGTGCGATCGCCCCGAGTGATTCTGGCCGCGAAGCTGAATTAGTCAATGCAGAAGCTCGTGAATCGCGATCGAAAAACTATTACATTTTAGAATACGCCGTTAAGTTGCCAAACCAAGAACGCCACAACTTAGCGAGTGTAGCCGTCAGCCGGGGCAAACTTTTTACGCTTAACGTTTCCACTACCGAAGAACGCTGGCCCAAGGTAAAAGAAGCTTTTGAGAAAGTTGTTAAATCTTTCTCTGTTTATTAGGGAATTGGGAATTGGGAATTGGGCATGGGGCATGGGGCATTGTTGACTGTTGACTGTTCGCTGGAAACCTCACCACAGTTAACTGTCAACTGTCAACTGTCAACTGTCAACTGAACTTCTTAACTTATGAAAATTCCAACTTTTGTATTAGCTTCAGCTTCTCCAGCGCGCCGCCGCCTGCTAGAAAATGCCGGCATTCAAGCTGTGATTTGCCCCAGCGACTTTGATGAAGGGCAAATACAAATGAAAGATGCCACTAATTTAGTGCAGGTTTTAGCAGAGGGAAAAGCTGAGGCTGTAGCTAAGTTTTTACTGGCTAATTCTCACCCGCAAATCCCTAATCCCAAATCGTGTTTGGTGTTGGGATGCGATTCAATTTTGCTCATAGATGGCGAAATTCACGGCAAACCCAAGGATGCGGAAGAAGCAATCTCGCGCTGGCAGAAAATGCGCGGTAAGGTGGGCGAACTCTATACGGGTCATGCTTTAATTGATACTAGATTCGATGACTTTGATCCGGCCAGGTCGCGATCGGTCATTCGTTGCCAAGTTACAAAAGTTCATTTTGCGGAAGTTACCTCGCGCCAAATAGCGGCTTACGTCGCTACCGGAGAGCCCCTCACCTGTGCAGGCTGTTTTGCACTGGAAGGTAAAGGCGGCTTTTTTGTGGAACAAATCGAAGGATGTCACACAAATGTGATCGGTTTGAGCTTACCTCTGCTGCGGCAAATGCTCACCGAAATGGGATATGATGTGGCGGATTTCTGGCAATCTTAAAGTTTGGTGGACAGCGGACAATTTACATAGCCCATAATCTCAGAAATCGGGAGGCACAGCAACAGTGAAATGCGTTCCCAGGCATAGCCTAGGAAGAGTATGAATTTTGCCTTTCCTCTTGTGGAATCGCCGTTTCGCCTGTCCGTGCTATGCAAATTAGCCTTGCCCACCAGTTGGTAATTATCCTAGAGCGATCGCCCCCTCCGATACAGATATAAACTGAAGTTGATCCGGCGAAACCTCCTTCACCAAACCCAATATATTGCCGGTGCTAGCTTCTCTAATCACCGTCGCCTTAGTATTCAACAGTCTAAACTCCAGAGTTTGAGGGGTTCCCGGAGGATAAGGCCCGCTACTGTCGTAAGATCTGGCATCACCAATTGTTAAAAACCTTTCGCTCAAAACAATATCATTTCGCGTCAATCCTCCCGCCAATCCAATTACATCACCTTCAGCCGGATTATAATCGAGAATAAAATCGGCAGGCACTTCATCTACATCAAAATTGCCACTAGGAGGCGGTTGAAGCGAACCAATCTCCCCCGAAGTTGCTCCCACTTCTGTGCGGAGGATAAACAAATCTGCGCTTTCACTCCCCCACAGTCTATCAATTCCAGCATCACCGATGAGAGTATCGTTTCCACTCTCTCCTACTAAAGCATCATTCCCTTTACCACCGCGAATAAAGTCATTGGCCGTGCCTCCATAAACGTAGTCATCACCTTGATCTCCGCTGACAAAATCGCTGCCACACTCTCCATAAAGAATGTCAAAATCTTGGCCACCGCGAATAGTATCGCTGCCGCAACCTCCGATTAAAGTATCTGTGCCACTGTTACCGTTCATCAGTTCCGCACCACCTGAACCTCTGACAAAATCGTTACCATCTAAAGCCCTCAAACCTCCGGGAGTATTCCGCAGAATTCCGTTTGCTAATTGAAATGCGTCGTCATTGGGAGTTAAGTCAAAAAAGTTGGGGTCGCTGCCTGGATTTGGCAATGGCCCTGTGAGTAATTTGATGTTTGGGGGATCAGCAATAATTGGGTCTGAATTTTCAGCTAAGCCTCTAATTTCTCCGAGATTTGTTTCTAACATCCTAAGTTTCTCCTTTTTTGATTGACTTTGTTGATATTCTGATTTTAACAAAGGTTCCAATTAAGATATATGCGGGAATCGGGGATTACAACAATCAAATTATTGTCAAAATTGCCGGAGAGCATTTTTCAACAAGCCTAGCTTATTGACACCGATCTGCGCGTCCAAATCCGCAAATATTTTGAACTGTGCACCAATAATTCTGGGGATCGCGTACTCTATTACCCGTCAGCAGTCAGCGTGGGAAAATCCACAGACTGCTAATTGTCATGAAACCTTGAGTTAACTTCGGAATAATTAATATGCTAGACACTGCGATCGAATCTATTCAAGCCAGAGAAATCCTCGACTCCCGCGGCCGCCCCACCATTGAAGCTGAAGTTTACCTCGCCAACGGCGTTGTGGGGCTCGCCCAAGTCCCCAGCGGCGCCTCTACAGGCTCTTTTGAAGCCCACGAACTCCGCGACGACGACAAAAGCCGTTACGGCGGTAAAGGCGTCCTGAAAGCCGTCGCTAACGTCGAACACAAAATTGCCCCCGCTTTGGCTAATCTAGATGCGATCGACCAAGCGCTGGTAGACAAAACCATGATTGACTTGGACGGTTCCCCGAACAAATCCCACCTCGGCGCAAATGCCATTCTCGGAGTCTCCTTAGCCACAGCAAAGGCCGCCGCCGAAACTTTAGGACTCCCCCTTTATCGCTACTTGGGCGGCCCCTTAGCTAACGTTTTACCCGTGCCTTTGATGAACGTGATCAACGGGGGCTCTCACGCTAACAATAATGTGGACATTCAAGAATTTATGATTGTCCCTGTGGGCGCGCCTTCTTTTAAAGAAGCTTTACGCTGGGGTGCAGAGGTATTTGAATCCTTGAGTAAAGTCTTAAAAGCTGAGGGTTTGCTGACTGGTGTGGGTGATGAAGGGGGTTTTGCGCCTAATCTTAAATCCAATCAAGCAGCTTTGGATTTGTTGATTGCAGCTATTGAAAAAGCTGGCTACAAACCGGGTGAACAAGTTGCTTTGGCTTTGGATGTTGCTGCTAGCGAATTTTACAAAGATGGGCAGTATACTTACGACGGTGTGGCTCATTCGCCAGCAGAATTAATCGATTATTTGGATGGTTTGGTGAGTCAATATCCGATTGTTTCGATTGAAGACGGTTTGCACGAAGACGATTGGGACAGTTGGGTAGCGCTGACGCAGAAAATGGGCAGCAAAGTTCAATTAGTGGGTGACGATTTGTTTGTTACTAATCGCACAAGGCTGCAAAAAGGAATTGATTTGAAAGCTAGCAATTCGATTTTGATTAAGCTGAATCAAATTGGTTCTTTGACAGAGACTTTGGATACGATCGACCTCGGCAAACGGAACAGCTATCGAGCCGTCATCAGCCACCGTTCCGGTGAAACTGAAGATACCACAATTGCCGATTTAGCGGTAGCGACTCGCGCCGGTCAAATCAAGACTGGTTCTTTGTGTCGCAGCGAACGAGTTGCCAAATATAACCGTTTATTGCGGATTGAGGACCAATTGGGCGATCGGGCAATTTATGCTGGGTCGATCGGTTACGGGCCTAAATAACACTGGGTAATCGGTAATTGGGAATGGGTAATTGGTAATCGGTAATCTGTTAGTTTTTGATTTTCATCACCAATGCCCAATGCCCAATGCCCAATGCCCAATGCCCAATTACCAATTAAGGATAGAAAGCCAATTGTGGCAAACCCAAAGTTTCTTCCCAGCCCATCATCAAGTTCATGCACTGGATGCCTTGACCGGCTTGTCCCTTAATTAAATTGTCGATCGCCGATAGCACAATCACCCTGTCAGTACGCGGATCGACTTCGATGCCGATATAACAAAGATTCGTACCACAAGCCCATTTTGTTTGCGGATAAACTCCAGCAGGCAACACTTTTACCCAAGGACAATTGCGGTAAAAAGCGCTGAAAATTGTGATTAAATCTTCCCGCACCAAACCTGGATCGCGCAAAGTTGCGTAAACAGTCGCCAGAATTCCGCGCACCATCGGAATTAGGTGGGGAGTAAACTGAACTTTAATATCGTGTCCCGCTAAATCGCTGCAAATTTGCTCGATTTCTGGCGTGTGACGGTGGCGGCCAACGCCGTAAGCGCCCAGAGAACCCTCTGCTTCAGCCAACAAGAGATTAACTTCGGCTTTCCGGCCCCCTCCCGAAGCACCTGATTTGGCGTCGATAATTGCCGTTTCTGGCACGATAAGACCTTGTTTGAGCAAAGGTGCCAGGGCCAATAAACTAGCAGTGACGTAGCAGCCGGCACAGCCTACTAACTGAGCGTCTTTAATTCGATCGCGATACAATTCTGGCAAACCGTAAACAGCCGTTGCAGCCACTGATGAGTCCGATCGCTCGCCGCCGTACCAAGCTTTGTAAGTTTCCAGATTTTCAAATCTGTAGTCAGCCGACAAATCCAAGACTTTGCAGCCTTTTTCTATCAGCGTCGGTGCCATTTTGCAAGCTAAACCGTTCGGCAGCGACAGAAACACAACTTCACATTTTGCCGCGATTTTGTCTAGATCGATCGCCTCCACAGTCAAGTCAATGCAGTTAGTCAAATGCGGATAAAGGCTGGAAAAAGGTTTTCCCGCACTGCTATCCCCGCCCAAATAAACTACTTCAGCCGCCGGGTGGTCCGCCAGCAGTCGCACAAGTTGCACGCCGCCGTACCCTGAAGCGCCGATAATTCCTACAGGCACACGTCCAACATCTCCCATTTTCCTTTATCCCCTCAGCCGTTGAAGTCAAAAACGCTTGAACTTTTGCTGCATTGTAGTACCAAACGCCAACTTTGGTGGCAAAGAATTGTGTTGTTTTGTTTTAAAGGTGCATTTTTGTTAATTTTCCGGTGGGTGACCCCGCCCAAAAACGGATACAAAGCCCCAACTCCTTTCCTGGAGAACCCAAAATTTTAGACCAAAGTTCTATCTTCCAGATTCAAAGCCGCAAGTAAATCTAAAATCTAAAATCTAAAATCGACTGACCGATCGCCAAAACCCTAAAATTCACAAACTGATGTGCGATCGTGCTATAAAAAAACTTACTTTAACCCATCCAAAAACAGGAGATTAACATTTTTCCCTCTTGCCCCTTGCGTCTTGCTTCGTGTATCCTGCCTTTTCCCTCTTCCCTCTTCCTTCTTCCTACCTATGGCCATAGTTGTAGAAAACGTATCAAAAAAGTTTGGCAGTTTCCAAGCACTCGATCGAGTCAGCTTAGAAATTGAATCGGGTTCCCTAGTCGCATTGCTGGGCCCGTCTGGTTCCGGCAAGTCTACACTGCTGCGACTGATTGCCGGTTTAGAAATGCCCGACTCCGGCAAAATCTGGCTAACAGGTCAGGATGCCACCAATACTAGCGTCCAAGACCGCAAAATTGGGTTCGTGTTTCAGCACTACGCGCTATTCAAACACATGACAGTGCGAAAAAACATCGCTTTCGGGATGCAAATTCAGAAAACACCACCCCCGAAAGTCAAATCGCGGGTAGAAGAATTGTTGAATTTAGTGCAATTGGCAGGATTGGGCGATAGATACCCGTCGCAACTTTCAGGAGGCCAGCGGCAGCGGGTGGCCCTTGCCAGAGCCCTGGCTGTGGAACCGAAAGTGTTACTGCTAGACGAACCTTTTGGAGCTCTCGATGCCAAAGTTCGGAAAGATTTGCGTGCTTGGTTGCGGCGACTGCACGACGAAGTTCACGTTACCACAGTATTTGTGACGCACGATCAAGAAGAAGCGATGGAAGTTGCCGATCGAATTACAGTAATGAATAAAGGTAAAATCGAACAAGTCGGCACACCCGCAGAAATTTACGACCATCCAGCTAGTGCTTTCGTAATGAGTTTTATCGGGCCAGTCAATGTATTGCCCAGCAGTTCAAGAATGTTTCAAGACAACGGCTTTGACTCAGCCAACCCAGAGATTTTCTTGCGCCCTCACGATGTAGTAATTGAAACTACAGAAAATAGTGCAACGGTGCCTGCAAGAATCAGTCGCTTGATTCATTTGGGATGGGAAATTCAGGTAGAATTAACCTTAGATGACGGTCAAGTAGTAAACGCTAATTTGACTAGAGAAAGATTCGATAGCTTGAACTTGCAGCCCCAGCAAAGAGTGTTTGTAAAGCCAAAAGATGCCAAGTCATTTCCACTTTTTTATTCCATCTAATACCAATTCTGAAAACTAAAGCTAAATTTAGATTGGATACGGCTTTTCCAAGGAGGTGGCGCGGTGCGGTGTTTCTACAAAAAAAATTATAGGGACACGGCACCGCGCCGTGTCCCTAATCTTTTATACTGACAACTGTCCGGTGACTACTGCGCGCTGAGTTAGTCTTTAATTTTGCTGACAGCTTTTTTGACTTGTTGCTCAAAGGATGTAGCTTCTGTATTGGAAGGATTTTTCATTTTTTCAATGTCAGCGTCTCCCTGAACTTCGTTGGGTCCTTTGCTGGCTTTTTCTTGAGTTTCTTCCAAGGACATTGGTTTTTTCAGTACAGCTTCTTGAGATTCTTTTTCAATCCCTAAAAGTTGGTCTTCACCTTTGGTGGGGCTGCTAGTAACGGCAAAAGCGGGAAAAGCATTAGAAACAAACATCAAGGCACAAAAACAAACAGCTATTAAAGTGCGGACTAAACGCTTGGCAGGGAAGTTAAAGCTGATAAAAGACATACAAAATTTCTCCGTTTTTAGAAGTTTTGATCGCTAAGATTGTTAACAGGCTGAAGCTCACTCATATTCTGCACAATCTTTAACTCTATTGTGATAAAAGCAACCGTTGCTTTCTTTCAAATTGAGCTAATATATAATATTTAGCTGAAAAAGCTGGTATTTGAAATCCTTCTCAGGGAATATTTCTAGTTGACTGGCGTCGGTCGCCCCAAGAGATTTATGTAGAAGGCACTTGTGTAGAAGCAAAAAAACTCTCTATAAGTGCCTTCGGAGGCGCCTCACATAGCTGTATTAATCTCAGTAACTGGTTTTATCGTGGGGTGGGGGCGGGTTTATTTAGCCTGTGTGCAATGTGAGAGGGCGCTTGAGTGAACCCGCAGAGCGGTTTGTGGAAAATGTTGCAAGATATGAGATGCGCCCGACTATCCACTGACTAATGACTAATAACCAATGGCTGCTGCTGTCGCACGGGAACTTGAAATTTTGCTAGATAAGTTTTAATTTCTCCTACACTGAGTTGCCCGTAATGCAGCAGGGAAGCCAGCAGGGCTGCTTCTGCTTTCCCCTCAGTCACGGCTTCGTAGATGTGGTGGCAGTTGCCGGCGCCGCCGGAAGCAATGACCGGAATTTCGACAATTTCGGCGATGCTGCGGGTTAATTCCAAGTCGTAACCGGCTTGAGTGCCGTCCGAGTCCATGCTTGTCACCAGAATTTCGCCGGCGCCGCGCTGTTCGGCTTCTTTGGCCCAGGCGATCGCATCTTTGCCAGTATTTTCTCGCCCTCCGCGCACGTACACGTCCCAACCAGGATTATCTGCGTCTTGCCGTTTGCGGGCGTCGATCGCCACTACAATGCACTGATTACCAAATCGATCGCTGGCTTTGTCAATTAAACTCGGATCGCGCACCGCCGCCGAATTAATACTCACCTTGTCTGCGCCCGCCCTCAATAAACTTTTAATGGTGTCTAAGGATTGGATACCGCCGCCCACAGTCAAAGGGATAAATACGCGATCGGCCGTTCGGTACACCACATCGATCATAATATTCCGGTCTTCGTGAGTCGCTGTAATGTCCAGAAACACCAACTCGTCAGCACCCGCATCATTGTAAACCTGAGCCATTTCTACCGGATCGCCAGCATCCTGAAGATTGACAAAATTGACACCTTTGACCACGCGACCGGCTTTCACATCCAGACAAGGTAAAATTCTTTTCGACAACATACAATTCTCTTCCAATTGAACTTACTCGGCGGGAAGTCCCCCGCTATAACTGTACTCATCTTAGCGGTGGAATGAAAGCCAGGGTGGTTTTTTGCCGTCCTGTTTTTAGCCTGGACTCCTAGCTGGAGAACGAGTAAAACAGGCAAGAAATAACCAATCTCTCAGCTATCACAAGACGGTAACAATAAATAAAATTCGTTTTAAAAATTTGATAAATCATCATAAATGTCGCAACGATTGCCACAACCAAGCCGTCCAAAGCGAGATATATGGCATTTAGCAGCTTACTCTAGCATAGAGGATTTTTACTCTTAGTGGTTCCCTACGCTCCTCACCAACAGTTAATCTCAGAACAACAGGCATTAATCAGTCCGATTCTGGGCCTGCTAAAAAATTATTAAATTTATTCAAAACGTTTCTGCTGGAATCGACTTTGACACGCCACAGCTTCTTGCTGTTTTGCCCAATTTCTTAAAAATCGCTGAGTGTCATAAGAATGGGGGGAGGTAAAATAGGCGCTTTTCTAAAAATTGTTTTTTACACAGCAATTATGATCGCTGGTTCATTGGTGACAAATTAAGACTTAATTGCATTTGTCAATCAGTAATATTACTCAAAAAGACTGCTTTTTTAGGAATGGAAAATTCACGATTTGAGAGGGAGTAAGTATAAATATCATGGGAGGCATGATTCCTCGATCGCCCAAATCTCAGTTTTTTGCCCAAAATCTGAGTAAATGTTGAGCATAATTGCTGATTGACAAATGCTTTCTTAGCTTAACTTGTTACCAATGATGCACAATAAAAGATATCAGCTCAGAGACGGTTCCCTTAAACCATTGCCTGGTAAGTTTTGCAGCTTGCTTGTTACCTCGCTAGGTCAGTTTTGCTTTACAAAGTGCTATTTACCAGATTCGATTGCCCTGTCACCCAAAACTACATCATTTGACTTCACTAAACCTATGCACAGCATTCATCAGCTTCTTTGAAGGACGGGCCTCTTTCCCGAATTTCTAGTCAAGGCAGGCCAATCAATTCAGTACCCACAAAAAGTACAAATTTTGGGTGATAAATTCCTCCATTTTCTAGGCAAGCTGGGGGTTGTTTTTACTACAATAAACCATAATTTCTAAAAATATAAACCGTAAGCAGCATAAACTATCTCGCAAACATCAAGATTAAAATCCTCGCAATAAAGCCAGTTTAGCGGTCATTACTCACGAAAAGATGACAAACGCTCGTGAGTAATGACCGGAAAAAATATCTCCCAAATTGGTGCAGGAAAACCAATTCATCATCGTTGAAAATCTGGCAGCTAACAACTTAGTAAAAATTAATTTTTAGATAAAAAATAGCGATTTCAGATGGTCAAAATAGACTAGGCCCTTGAAATACAAGGCTGAAATAGACGGTAAAACTTACCTAGACACAGGTCGTTTTTTTGCACCATCGAGTAAGAGTTGCCACGTAGGTCTGAATCAGGTGGGTAGCCTTCCGTTGGAAGTGCGTAGCTGGACTTGTTCCAACTGCAAAATTAAGCACGATAGAGATGTGAATTCTGCTATCATTATTGGCGATGAAGGGCTGGGATTATTAGCGTTAGGAACTAGCACTACTGCCCATGAACGGAATGTAAGTTCGACGTTTGGAAGGAAATCTTCGGTATGAGTGGCTGTTCCGGCTGAAATTGGAAGCTTACACCAGAGGGAGTAGTGCACACAACTCTGGATATGCATACCAGCTCACCCCCCTACCCCCCGCCTAGCTCTACCTTATACAGACAAGTTGATCGCTGACCCATATTGTAGAAACCCTGTTTCCTAGAATCTTGATTTCTCGTTTGGCCGAATCAATAACTTAAAATTCATGAAAATAAGCTTCCTTTCTGAGATTCATGCGAAACTTGGGTTTGAGGAATAGTGTGGCAAGATTTCGGACTTGTGTTTACACGCTAGCAGCCTAGTCAGAGAGCCATTTTCCCACTTTTTTCTGGCTTATCAAAATAAATAAAAGTTGTCTCCGCTCTGGGGCCGGCAGTATTATCAGGTACAATCTTGGTAGACAGTATGTTTTTACTGTCTGCTTCGGTAGATCGAATCATAAATACCTTCGCTCGCTCGATCGAATTTATGGTTCTGAAATCCTGCAGGGGCTAGGTGCATCGACGATGGACTAAAACATCTAAAATCTGAAGTCTCAAATCTCAAATCGGTTAATTTTGTGTCGTTTCTAGGACTGTTGTGACGAGTGCAACCCAATCCACATATGGTACTTCGCACAGAAGGCGGCAATCGCTACTTGCCGCTCTCCGGCAGCAATTGCTGGACAGTAGGGCGGAGCGATGACAATAATTTTGTACTGACAGATCGCTGGATTTCCCGTAATCACGCGATGTTACAGCAGATGGAGACAGGAGAGTTCTACCTGATCGACTTGGGCAGCCGCAATGGTTCCTTTGTCAACGGGCGGCGGGTCAGTATTCCTGTAACTCTCAGAAATGGCGATCGGATTATTTTCGGTCAAACCGAATTGGACTTCTACAACCCAACTGCCGGACACCGACACGATCCAATACACGAGACAGACTCTGAAGATTTTACTGCGACTTTGACGGTGCGTAGCCTGATTAGCGTCATGGTAATGGACATCCGAGACTTTACAGTTTTGACTAGACAGCTAGACGAAACCCTCCTCTCAGAAGTCATCGGCAATTGGTTCCGCAAAGCAGGACAGATTATTCGCGAACACGGCAGTTGGGTGGACAAATACATCGGCGATGCCATCATGGCCGTCTGGTTCCACAAAACCAGCGGTGTCAGCAGCGAGGAAATGATGCGGATTTGCCAAGCTTTGAGCGAATTGCACAAGGCAACAGACGAACTCAGCAGCCGTTACCCCCTACCTTTTCCTTTGCGAGTCGGGGCCGGAATCAATACTGGTTATGCAATGGTGGGAAATTCTGGTAGCAGCGACCGATCGGACTATACCGCCTTGGGAGATACTGTAAACGCAGCATTTCGCCTTGAATCTTGCACTAAGCAACTCGGCAAGGATATCGCTGTGGGAGAAACGACCTACAAATACCTGACGCAATTGGGGGCCGAGGGCGCTTTCGAGCCGCACACCGTGGCTTTGAAGGGTTACGATACTCCCAGCCTGACTTACGCTGGTACTTATGCTGACTTGAACGCTTTTCTCAAAAGGAAAGGAAAGAGTTCTCGATAGCTAGAAAATGGCGTGCAGGGCAAAAATTAACCCTTGAAAATGGTAGTTCGAGTTTTTAATTTGGACTGCCTTTTATAAATTTGCCTGGGATGCTTAAAAGTCGGTTATTATCATATATCTTCATATTTGTCAAGATCCAGATGTAAAGTTTATAACATCCCTCTACCTATTGCGGATTTATCTGAAAAACTGCATAAGCAAAATGGTAGTCTCTACATAAATGCTGTGTATGAAATTGGGAGACAAAACTTCATGAAACGATTGGGTCGTCTATTGGCAGTATTGGGCTTAGTGCTGGGCTGCTTTGCATGGGCTGGAGACCAAAGCGCGATCGCGGCGTCATTAAGCCGTATCGTCTTGCCATCATCCTCGCTCCTAGCTGTTGAAGCTCCGGCTAGAACCAATCGCGCCGATGAGAAGCTTGCCACAGAATACGGCAAAAAACTTGATTTGAACAACAGCGCCGTCCGGGACTTTCGGGAATTTCGAGGGTTGTATCCCACTTTAGCTCGACTAATTATTAAGAATGCTCCTTACGAAAATGTTGAGGATGTACTCAATATTTCAGACTTGACGGATGCTCAGAAAAAAGTGCTGCAAGCTAACATGGACAAATTCACCGTAACTGATGTTGAATCAGTCTTTATTGAAGGAGACAACCGGTTGAATAATGGTCTCTACGACTAGGTAGCAGCGGGTCTCATTTGAAGGCAGAAGTCACTGGGCAGAAGGCATTCGGCAGAAAGAAAATATTTTTTTTCTAGAGGCTGATGACTTCTGCCTTTAATTTATAGAGACTTACTTTCAACCATCATTCGGCAAAAGCCGACCCAAATTCGCTAGATTTAAATAAGCGGGTTCCCCTGATTAATCTAAAATCTAAAACCTAAAATCTAAAATCTAAAATCCCTTGACTGACATTAGTTCAAGTCCCCAGATTCATCTGTAGACTAAAATCTAAAATCTAAAATCTAAAATTGACTGGCGGCAGACTTATGACTGACAAATTTGACGTATTGGTAATAGGTGCTGGCGCGGCGGGTTTGTACACAGCACTTTGCCTGCCAGAGCATTTGCAGGTGGGTTTGATCAATAAAAATACCCTACCTGTTTCTGCTAGCGATTGGGCTCAAGGAGGGATTGCGGCAGCGATCGCCCCTGAAGATTCGGCAGCACTGCACGTTCAGGATACACTGGCTGCAGGAGCGGGTCTTTGCGATTTGGATGCGGTGAAATTTTTAGTTGAGGAAGCTTCAGCCTGCATTGACTCCCTAGTAAAAATGGGCGTTGCATTCGATCGCACCGGCCCAGATTTAGCGCTCACCCTAGAAGCCGCTCACTCCCGCCGCCGAGTTCTCCACGCCGCCGACACTACGGGCAAAGCCGTGATCAGTACGCTGACAGCAAAAGTATTGAGCCGCAAAAACATTCAACTTGTATCTCCTGCCTTTGCTTTGAGTCTGTGGCTAGACGAAACCGGGCGCTGTCAAGGGATTAGCTCGATTTGTGGCTCACAAGTCAAGTGGCTGCAGGCCAAAGCCGTGGTACTGGCGACAGGCGGCGGCGGACAGGTTTTTGCTCAAACGACCAATCCGTCGGTAAGTACCGGGGACGGGGTGGCAATTGCGTGGCGCGCCGGGGCGCTGCTGCGAGACTTAGAATTTGTGCAGTTTCACCCGACGGCGCTGAGCACAGCGGGCGCGCCTCGGTTTCTCATTAGCGAAGCGGTGCGGGGAGAAGGAGCTCATTTGGTTGACAGTAAGGGATATCGCTTTGCTTTTGACTCTCACCCCAGCGGGGAACTCGCCCCTAGGGATGTTGTCAGCCGCGCTATTTTCCGCCACTTGCAAAAGACGGGGGAACCTCATGTTTGGCTAGATTTGCGCCCGATTGCGGTCGATCGACTGCGCTACAGGTTTCCGAATATTATTCAAGTGTGCGCTGATTGGGGAATTGATATTTTTTCCGAACCGGTGCCGGTGACGCCCGCCGCCCATTATTGGATGGGAGGAATTGTCGCTGATAAGTTTAACCAAACTTCGATTCCGGGTTTGTACGCGGTGGGAGAAACTGCGAGCACGGGGGTACACGGCGCTAATCGGTTGGCGAGCAATTCGCTGCTGGAATGTCTGGTTTTTGGGGCGCAGATGGGGCTTTTGCAGCTAGAAGGTGGAAGGGCCGAGGCATTCGCCGATCAGTTCGAGGCGGGGGAAATTTTGGAAAAATCGATTTCTGAAAAGGATATTGAGGCGATCGAAAAGTTGCGAGTCGAATTGCCGAATTTGGTGTGGCAGAGTGCGGGAATTTGCCGGGGACAGCGCGATTTGGAAAGTGCGATCGTCCAACTTGAGATTTGGCGGCAAGAATTTGCTTCGTTGCCTTTGAGTCAAACGCTTGATAATTTACGGCCCGGACAAATTATTGATTTTTCCCCTGCTGAGGCGGAGAATAGCTCGATTTTGCGAAATTGGGGAGAAGTGGGGAATTTATTGGATATTGGCTATTTAATTGTCAAAAGTGCTGCGTTTCGCACCGAAAGTCGCGGCGGTCATTACCGAGTGGACTATCCCCTCACCGATCCGGATTGGTGCAGCCATACTTTAATTAACCAATCGAATTGGTACAAATCTCCGCGAATAGAAGATTGAAAATTTATTGAAAATTTGGGGTCAGCGCGTCCCCGTACCGTCACTTTCGGGGTTCCCGTTCGGGGGTGGTTCGTATTTTTGGGGATTTCCAAACCTAGAGGTTGGTGTAACTGCCCAAACTCTGGGGGTCGATGGCGTTGGGTTCTCGCCCGTGCTACGGGCTTTTGTCAAATTGCTAGTTGAGTTGCTGGCAAGTCGAGCCGCATTTGCGGTGCCGACTATATTCACTTGCAGGCAGGCCGCCAAGGTTGCCGTTGTTGTAAGCTGAATCAAAGTACGCATAGTATTCACACCCTTATTCAAATCACCGCAATAGATCCACGTCTGTACCACCTATTATATCTATCAATTTCCGTATTTCCACTGATATCTTTACATTTACTTTAATTAACTTTCATAAGTTTACATAATTTTTTTTTACATCAAGGCTTTTTGGCGATTTAAATCTGGTTGCAGGTTGGGATTTATTTTAAGATTTTGTAACATTGATATGAGACGGCAACTTGCTCTCATAAGTTTTATATTTTGCTAAGTATATCTAATGGCAGATGACAAATGAGAGGATTTTAAATTAAAGGATTGGAGATTTGAGGTTTCACTACTTTGGACATTTTCTTGAACTGTTTCAAAAAGCTTAGAGGGCTTACAGTTTAAGAATCGAGCTATTTTTTTTAAGTTAGCTACACAGGGGATGCCTAAAATAATATCTCCCTCACGACCCTATTAGGGTTTGATATCTAAAAATGGCTCAAATTATGTCTAAAATAATTGAGATTTTAGATAAAAAATTGAATATTTACAAATTAGTTGTAAAGCAAATTGTGGAAATTTTACCTACAGTTTTATTAGGTTTTTAATGGTTCTTAATTAGGGCTTGCTGAATAAGTCCAAAAAACTCAAAAAAGTTCGAGCGCGCTATTGCCCGCCCACGCTCAACATAA
>NZ_JAUBQE010000086.1:0-16686 GCF_036701115.1 Microcoleus sp. Pol1C5
ATGTTCAGTCCCGAAAAAAAGATATTTTACCATCTCTTCCTACTCTTTATTTTATTTTTCGGAGATGTCTATTCCAACAACGTTCTTGGTGATGTTCGTCGCTGGCTTAGCTGGTCTGTTTGGCACGAGCGCCGCAGCGGTTAGCCTGGTGACATCAATTATGTTTATAGTCTCGCTAGCAAAATTCGCTTCGTTCCCAGATTTTTCTACTGTTCTGCTGCAATGTGCGCTCTGCCTAGCTGGAGCTTTATGGGCGATGGTGCTATCTCTCTTCTTGTGGGTGTTGCGCCCTTATACACCTGCGACTGAGGCAGCTAGCAGTTGTTATGCGACGTTGAGCAAATTTGTGCGAATGGCGAGCGACATCCCCTCAACTCTGGAGGAGCGCCGCCAGTGGGCAGAGCAATTCTTACAAGCTCAAGACAGCGCAGTACAGAATTTGACCGCTGCTCGGAGTGTTTGGAGTGCTGTGTGGACGGGTCGAGAAAGTGCTGATTTGCGCGGCAATCAGTTACTCGTCTTAATTGAGGATGCCAACCAAATTACTAATTCTATTGTAGCACTGGTGGAACTGTTAGCGATCGCCTCCTATCGTCCCTTATTCCAGACGCTGCACAGAGAAATCCAGCAAGCGGTGGAAGCATCGGCAACAGCTCTGGAATTCTTATCTGAATCCCTCGCCAAAGAAAAGAACCTTGTTCGCTTGGGAGATCTAGATCGGGCGATCGAAGCACTAGAATACCAGTGGCAAGTCATACACTCTCAAACCCTGAATCAGGCGAGTTTGGGTCACGCAGATGACTATGCTGACTTAGTAAGTATTGGCAAGATTGTAGCTAGTCTCAAAGCGCTAGCAGAACAAATTCATACCGATGCGGAAATTGCCACAGATTTACAGCGGGGAGAAAGGCGCAGCATCGCCCAGCTAAACATTTATTCCCCGATACAGCCACAGCGTTCTTCAATCATTGACGCGCTGCGTAACAATCTTACGTTTAATTCTGTTATTTTTCGTCACGCTTTGCGGCTGGCGCTAATAGTAACTGCTGCTGAATTAATAGCCTTTCTCTTGCAAGTACCCACAGGCTATTGGATAACACTCACTGCTGCAGTTGCCCTAAAACCCAACTTTGGCGGTACTTCTCAGACAACTGTGCAGCGGGTGATTGGAACCGCATTAGGGGGGATCTTTGGCATTGCCCTGGTCATACTTATCCACAGCCCAGTGATAATATTAGTCTGTCTTCTGATACTCTTAGTCACTGCTATGTCGGTGCGGTCGCTGAGCTACGGCATCTTTATTACACTCCTCACTCCCGCAGTCATACTGCTGCTGAATGTGACGAGTAAAGGCGGCTGGGAAATAGGAGTAGCACGCATTGTCGATAGCTTAATTGGAGGAATTTTAGCATTACTCGGCAGCTATTTGTTATTCCCCAGTTGGGAGCGATCGCAACTTCCCGCGCAACTAGCAACAACTATTCGATCTAATCTCGCTTACTTTCAACACGTTGCAGCTAGCTACATCAACCCAGAACAAAACTCCTCGACTGAAACTATCAAAAACCTGCACTATCAAGCAGCATTAGAGAATGCGAATGCGAATGCTGCTGCTCAAAGGTTATTCAGCGAGCCCCGTCACGTTCGAGGAGAAGTTGAACCGATCGCGATGCTGATACTTTACATTCGTGGCTTTTTCAGCTCAGTCACAACCCTAGCAGAACACCAGCGGAAATTTAGCGGAGACTACCAATTTGCAGATTTCCAGCAATTTACCGATGCGGTTGTCCAAATTTTAGAGAATTTAGCCGACGCGCTGGAACAGGGACACCCACCTCTAGCTTTACCGAAGCTAGATATTTATATCGAAGCCATTCACAACGATATTGAACAGTTACATCTCGCTAGGATATCAGAGTTGGCTACAAATCCAATTTCTGTAACATCAACTCGGCAAGCTGTTCTAGAACAAACTCCTGTTTTCACACAACTAGATCGAATTGCCCGTGAAATGAAATGCCTGCACTGTGCGGTCGATCGCTTGCAAGCATCAGTTGATAAGAGTTCAACTTAAATATTCAAATACTTTACTAAACTTACTCATATTTTTACAGCGATATGTAGTTTAGATTGTAAGAGGATGTTTTAAAAGCCCGAGAAGGTATAATTTAGCCCTTCTGATTGGGCTTAACTAAGACGATAAATCAAGCTTTGGGTCCATGCTTAGATGCTTCTTTGCGCCAACTATGAGGTCAAACAACCGTTTGAAAACATCCTCTAAGATTAAGCTTTATGTTTGAGTTGCGCCACGATCGCATAGTAAGAAGTAGACGCACCTCCACCACCCGTGAAAAAGTACCTCAACATCTTTACCGCCATCCTCGCATCACTCAAGCCCAAATCCAAAATACCCGTAATCGACACTTATGGTGAATCTATCCTTACCCACGAACAGCAGCAAGCCCAGATGGAATCCTTGTTTGCCAGTTTGATGGGCTTTGGGTACTTTGGCAAAGCTCATCTGATTTGGGATGACGGCAAAGACAGAGAGCGAGAGATATTCACGGCATTGATGAGAAACGAACCGATATTCCTGTATCGCCAAGGAGCGCGACCTTCACCAAGGGTTGAGGGATATTGCTGGCGGCTGATTGGCGAACATCCGAGTTTGCGGGTGTATCAGTTAGAGGTGGAAGTTGAGGGAGATTGAAGCATAACTCTGAAAGTTTGCTAGATAATTGAGAGCGCTTAGCCGTTACCGAGGACGCGAACCCAGCCTTTTCAATTGCTTATTCCTTCTTTGAAAAGCTGCCAAACCTCCTAAAGCGATAAAGCTGCCCAAACAGGAAATGCTATAAAAACCGGATTTAGGTAAATGCGAGTGGAAGGTATCAGTAAAACAGTTCGGGATTGTTCCAATTCACAGAGATTGTTGAATAACTAAACAGTCCTGAAAAAAAAGGCAATTTCTGGCTGTTTGCGTAAGCCTTGTAGAGTATTTCAAGAAAATCCATGAAAAACATTGTTGATTAATAAAAATTAGAAACAACTTTTTTCCTCAAAATAGTTTTGGCTCTGCCAAGAAATGAAATCCGACTGAATAAAATATTTTGAAGGGTGATACCGCTATAATGGTGACATATAATTGTTTCGCTTTAATTTTAATTCCCAGGTCTTTTTATGCAAATTGAATTTTCAAGTATAACCTTTCCCGAGAAGGGTGATTTGGTCGGCGTGTCTGAGGACGGAGAAATACTTAATAATAGCTTCACTAATACTCTTGCGGGCCAGGACTTAACCCTTAGTAATAGTATCAACAGCACTCCCACAAGGATTAGCGGTTTCTACAACAGCGGGACGTTAAATACTGGTGATAGTAACGACTTAATCGTTGCTGCGGCAGACTACGGCGACTCAATTCCTGATACTTACGAGTACACGGTCAGCGGCATCCACAACACGGGTACGCTCAATACGGGTGAGGGAAACGACTTAATCGTTGGCCTCCGTTACAAACAAGGAAAATACAGGTCGAGCGATCGTGATAGTAATGGCATTTTCAACGAAGGAGGCACCATTGATACGGGTGGTGGTGATGACACAATCACGGGCATTGCTCAGGGTTTTTTGAGCGTAGGAATCGAGCATAACTCAAACAACCCCAACTTGCAAAGCCCGATCATCATGAAGACTGGCAGCGGTAACGACACGATCGCGGGTACTGGCGAATACATGGGCTTACGTTTTGGTTCCATCAGTGGCTCCATCATCGATACTGGGGAGGGGGATGACGCAATCACTGGCACTGGTGGGTATTCCGGCACGGTTTTATATTCCTCTTTTCTCAACACCGGCGGGGGTAACGACACAATCACTGGCATTTCAATTCAGGGTGACGCCATTGCTAATTCCTCCACCATCAATACCGGGGATGGCAACGATATAATCACTGGCACTAGCACTTACAGCATCGCCATCTCCAATACCGGCACTATAAATACTGGCGACGGCGATGATATAATTCTTGGCATTAGGACTGATTTTCGCTTTGGCGCGACTATCGCCAACCAGGGTACCATTAATACTGGTAAGGGCGCGGACTCCATTACTACTGATAGCGGCTTTTCTAGCTTTGGCAGCATATTTTTAGGAAAAGGTACAGACTATATAAGGGGTTCTGGTTATGCTACTTTGTATGCAGGGAACGACCAAGATGCGCTGGAATTAACGTCAGGTCGCTATACCGTTGAAATATTGGGAACCGTGGTGAGTTTTACGAGCAGTAACGGCACTATAAAAACTTCCGAGTTTGAAAAACTCATAGCTGGTAGCACAACCTATGACTTCAGCAGTTTAACCAACGGTCAAACAATTGTGGTCGCTTAGCAGTCTATTTGGGAGGTATGGGACAGCGACCCAGCAGAAAAGTTTTTCTGTCCTAAAAGACCCTTGATTTTTTACTGATAACGCTTTTATGCAATCTCCTGCAAGAATGGGAGTTTTGGTTGTGGGGATGGGTTGTGGTTGTTGGTTTATACTTGAGAGCCAACATACCTCCGTTCCCCTTTAGCCTTTATTAAAATCCACGTCACACTTGAAAAATTAGTCAGTTAATCCATTCTAAACCCGACCTGATGTGTAAGCGGTCAATGCTTTCAGAAAGCCCCAGCAAACTACTGAGGCACGATCGACAATTACTTCAGTTTCAAAGCCCTTGATTGCACTTTAATCAGCAACTTTTCAGCAGTTTGTTGGAGGGCGTCATCAGGGGGCATATCCTGAATGCCGAACGACCTCATTGCTGTATCTTTAAATTCTTGCACTAATAGCAGTTCATCAGGATTCAACGAGCAGAATCGGGAATCGTAACGAGGCTTAATCAATAATTATCTCAGCCTCAAAGCTCTATTTTGCCGGTAAAAATGACTATTCTGAAGTCAAAGTTATGAATTTTATGAGTTGACTTTAAAAGTTATTTATTTAATAATGACTAAAATTCTAGCATCGGATATCGTATATGGCTAACTGGAATCTAAGTATACGCCGAATATTCCAAGTCTTAAAGCGGTTTTGGAACAAGCTGTGGGGATTGAGGGAACGGTTAGCCCGGACTTGTACCACGCTACAAAAACAATTGGACGATCGAGAGCGGGTCAAAGCTTGGACGACGTATGCCAAAGCTTTGTCTCTGGCTAGCCAATGCGATGCACTCTCGGTAATTCAGATTGTGGTCAGGTTCGATCCGCTTTTTGATAACCAAGTTTTCAGATCAACCATTCCAGTGGGACGAGCACTTTCTATCCTGATAGACACAACACCTCAGACAACTCAGGGTCTTAATGCAGCATGGCGACTTTCCAAACGGTTAAATGAACAGTCATCTATTCGACAAGTACAGCAACAGATTTGCACAAAACTGGCTTTCTTGGGCGACACTAATGCGCTATTGGTCAGACTGCTAGAGCTACGAAATGAAGGGCTACTCACCTCAGCAGAACTTACGTCCATTCTTAAAATCTTTCTAAAAAAGCATTCTTTTGAGCTTCTTGATTCCTGGAGAGACTTTTTCACGCAATTTCAACCTGCTGACCTGCCTCAAATTCACCAGGTATATGCTGTTCTGCGTTATTACGAACGGGCATCAGAATTGGCAGAAGCGACTTTGGACTACCGCAGTGCAATCTGCTATCTCCAGTTTGTAACAGGTAAAAATGCTGCGCTCAGAATGCTGGCATTATCGCAGCAGTGGGGAGATACTGAGGCGAACGCCCTAGCGCACCAAAAAGTGGCTGAAATTTTCTGGGAGGAAGGTAATCATGCAGAAGCTCTATTACACTTTCAGAAAGCAGACAACTCAGAAGGCACTAGCAATTGTTACCAACAACTGGGACAGTTTGACCTTGCGATCCAACACTCTCCTGTTGTTAGTTCTGACTGGATAAGATCGATTCGAGAGGGAATAGAAAATGCAGTCCGGTTTCACTTAGAACGTCTTGAATTTTTGTCCGCTGTTCGCTTGCTAAAAGCGGTAGGAGATGCTTGGCGCAGCAAATCCCAAGATTCAACCATACAGGCTGAGGCTAACCGCACCCAACACTTGTTATCGGAAGTAGTCAGAACAGCCCGTTCCGCTTTTGAAGCTGAATTAAGGGCTTCTGAAGGTTTATCTGCAACATCAATTTTTAAACAAAGGAGCCTGTTGGAAGAAGCAGCAGGAAATTATTTGGAAGCTGGATTGCAAGCCCAAAAAGCCCAAGATTACTTTGCAGCCTCTTTATTGTTCGAGAAAGCGAGTGCGTTTGGTCAGGCTCTTTCAGCTTTGGAAGCTGCGGAGCCCGATGCTCCAAATCCTCTCAAAAAAGCACAGCTTCTGGAACAGGGAGGAGACTTTTTCATGGCAGGGCTGCTCTACGAGGGTTTAGGAGAAACGGAGCAGGCAATCGCTATGTACGAGCAGGCAACAGAGTTTTGGCGGGCAGCCCAATTGCGCCGGCAACAGCTTGGTGATGAGCAAGTGATTTTTGATGACCGCTTTCAAGAATTACTCACAAAAGCAGGGCGAGTCGAGCAACTGGCAGAACTTTGTGCAGCAAAAGCCAGCGATCCTCAACGAGCAACCGATGAAAAAGCGCGGTTATGGCGTCGGATACGAGATTTAGGAGAGCGCAATCTGGTGGAGCAGAAGTGGCTAGATATTGTGGCAATCGAGCTTCCTGGGATTGAGGTACTGGATCGCCGTAGATTTGAAGACCAGGCATTTGCCTGGGTACAAGCTGCCAGCCGAGAAGTTTTGGCAGACTATATTGATGCAATTGGGCTGGATTTGGGTACAAGCAATAGCGTAGTCTGTGTCTACAACAAGCGGAGCTGTGAGCCAGAGGTCGTAGAATGGCAGGGGCGGCGGCAAATTCCATCCGTCTTTGCGATCGACCAGCAAGGACGGGAATTAATTGGTTTATCAATCTTAGAATTACTAGGCAAGTCTCCTCGTGCCATTATTACTAAAGCTAAGCGGGAGATGGGAACCGAGCGAAAATTTAGAGCAGGAGGTCAGGATTATCGTCCAGAAGAAATAGCTGCACGCATCATTAACCATACCCGTGAGTTAGCCAGAGAGCATCTGTATAAAAAGATTGGCGAAAAAGTTTCTGTGCGAGCGATGTGTGTGATGGGTCAAGCTCCACCCTCAGATTGGGTGAAAGAGTTTCTGAGAAAGCATCCTCCGAGCATTCCATTAGCTAATGTGGCGATTACCGTCCCAGCTTACTTTAATGACGCGCAGAAACAAGCCACCCGAACGGCTGGAATCTTAGCAAATGTCAACATTATCCGGCTCATTCACGAGCCAACAGCAGCGTGTTTGGCTCAAGGAATTCGCCAAAGAGAAAATGAAACAATTCTAGTTGCTGATTTAGGAGCAGGTACGTTTGACTTATCGATTATAGAAGTAGATCAAAATGTTTTTGAAGTGCTGGCTATTGAGGGAGATAATACCCTTGGTAGTGCCGATTTAGATGAGCTATTATATGCTCATTTTATAGGCGTAATTGCAGCCGAAACTGGGCAAGAAGTTTACAGCAATAGTCAAGCCGCCACTCGTTTGCGTCAAGCTTGTGAAGAACTAAAAATAGAACTTTCTGCTTGCAATAGTTGGACAATCGACTTACCGCAACTTGTGGGCGATCGAAATGTTGAGTTGACCTTAACACGAGCCGAGCTGGAACGCCTTGCATCATCTTGGTTAGAACGGATTCAAGCAGCCTGCAAAAAAATCACTCACAAACCAGATCGCATTCTATTAATCGGCGGAGGAGCAATTATGCCTGCCGTCCATCGCTGCATTCAAAGTGTATTTAAACTGCCACCTGGTTCAGATGTCGATCCTCTAACTGCGGTGGCGCGGGGAGCCGTCCTCCAAGCTGCTATTTTGATGGATGCTTTACCCGGATGGTTATTGTTGGATGCTGTACCATTTAGTCTTGGCATCAAATGCCAAACTGAACCAGGACAATTCAAGTTTGATTCAGTCATTACTAAACACACCACTATTCCTACAGATAAAACGCAACGCTATACAACAATAGAAGATAATCAAACTCAAGTCAGAATTGAAGTTTTTCAGGGAGAATCGCCGATTCCTGAAGAAAATTTCAAGATTGGACAATTTATCCTGCAAGGCATTCCCTTGGCAGAAGCAGGTGTTCCCCAAATTGATGTCACGTTTAAAATTGATGCTAATTGCCTGCTAACTGTAACTGCCCGCGATGCTGCCACTGGAAATCAACAGAGCATTACAATCGCCGACTCTCATCTATTGACACCTGCTCAAACGGCTTCTCTTCAGGGTAGATTTCGGGATTCGCAGCTTTATCAAACAATGCTTGGACGATTAGAAAAACTTGCGGCAGAATTGACACTTATACTTCGTGAGGCAGAGCATACCGATCTTCTTGGATTGTCCACTCGTTTACAGGAACGACTTCGCTCTTATGAGCGGTACAGAGAGCAATATTTGCCAACAGATAGAGATAATGAGGTCTTTTTTGAGGTTTATCGCGGTCGCAGTGAAGCGGAGATGAAAGTAAGGCTTGCCCTAGATCAATGGGGTACTTTGAGCCGGAGTATACAAACTTGGCTAGAGAATTATAGTTCATTCAATTGGCGTTCTACAGAACTTAACAATCAAGTACAACAGTTGTTGGATGAGGGTGATCGACTATTGCTGCGAACCCGCGATGCTATGCTGAATATCACAGATATTTCTGCAACTTATCACAAATGGCTGAGTACAATTGAGAACCTCTCTATTAATCCTGAAGGAGATGCCGAAGCACTGGCCCAATACTTTATTAGCCTGAATCGTTACTCAGAAGCACTCGCCCAATTTCAGCGAATCAATGCTCCCTTATCTTTACCTCAGCTTGAATTGAAGCTAGAAATTTTAGCACGTTCCCGACAACATCAAGCTTATACAGCACTACTTCTAGACCGCGCTGAAGAATTAAAAGTTCACAGTCCCGATTTTGAAAACCTCAATCGCGCAGTTTCTATCTATGCCTCTTCAGTTGTTTGGATTCAAGTCAATTTAGGAGGACTTGTCGCAAGTGGTAGTGGTTTTGCTATTGGTTATAGTCAGGTGGCAACAAACCGTCACGTTCTCATAGATCGAGTAACAGGAAAATGTGTGGCGCCACAAGCTATTTGCGTCGTCACAAAAGAAGGTAGTTGCCAAGTTGCAGCCATTCATTTACCTACTTGGGGAGCAGATGACGTAGCAATTCTAGATTTAGTAGTATCAGAACATTCACCTATCGTGCCTTTGCGATTAGGTTTTTCGGAATTAGTTGAGGTAGGAGAACGAATTATGACGGTTGGTTTTCCATCTCCTGAAAGTGGTGGATTTGAAGAAAATTTTTATTGCAATACTGGACTGGTTAACCGAATCCGACAGAATCAATTCTGTACTGAGCGAGTGCTAGAGGTCAGCATTCAACTTCAAGGAGGAATCAGCGGTGCTCCCCTTTTAAATCGGTTAGGAGAGGTTATAGGACTTTTAACATTTTGGACAGAGCGAAGACCGGAGCCCAAGAGTGGGCAATTTTACAGTGAGCAGTCTTTCTACGCTATTCCGGTTGAGATTTTACGCCGTCTTTCTACCAGCATTCGACAACGGTTGAATAACTAAGTGTATGAGTTGCAGGTCGAAGTTGAAGGAGATTGAGGGCGATCGATAGCTTACTTGAGAACCTGCTGACAAAATTGCTGTTTTAACCTTTGTTGCCAATTATTAAATTTTATTATGAACTAAAAGCACAATGAGCTAGCTGTCTCATAAAAATAGCTTTGGCTCTGTTAAGAAATAAAACGCTTCCGAATAAAATATTGTAAATTCGCATACAAATATAAGGGATAACATCTAAAATTTTTTCATTTCTCTCTTAATTCGGAGGTCTTGCTATGGCGATCGAACTTTCAAATCTAACGTTTACAAACGGGGCTGATATTGTCCCGGCGTCTGGGGTGCAACAAATACTCAATACAGGTGTTGCTAATACTCTTGGTGGCGACGACAGTATCACGGGCGATCCTATCAACATTCTCAGCGAGGTTCTCAACGGCACCAGCGAGCATCTCCACGGCATCTACAACAGTGGCACACTTCATACCGATGATGGCAACGACATAATTGCTGGCATCGGCAGGAAATACGACCTTTTTGCGGGTACGGGCATTTACAACACAACAGGTACCATTGAAACTGGAAATGGTAACGACAGAATCACTGGCCTTAGTGCGAGTCGAGGAATCCAAAGCTTGTCTGGCACTATAAATACTGGTGATGATGACGACACAATCACAGGTGCTGCCACCAGCCTTGACGGGGGTAGCGAGGTCGGGGTCGGTATATTTACTTCCCACAGCACTCTGGATACTGGAAAGGGCAACGACGTAATCACGGGTACGGCATTGGACAGTGCTTACGCTGACGGTATCGACAACTTTCTAAGCACCTTCACTACCGGTGATGGTAACGACATAATAATTGGTAATACCAAGGGTGGTAGCGTGGGTATTAGGAACCGTGGCTCTATAGATACTGGCAATGGCAATGACAGAATCACTGGTACTAATACCGGCTCTCGGTCTTACTACTTTGGCAGCGGCATTTACAATTATGAAGAAATCACTACTGGTGAAGGCGAGGACATAATTACTGGTACTAGCGATGTCGATGGTATTGTCAATGACGGTAGCATTAATACTGGTAATGGCGCAGACTCCATTGTTGGTCGTGGAGGCTTTTTCGATGAAAATAATGGCTTGTACTATGGAGGTGGTATTAAGAATAGGGGTACCATCAATACTGGTAATGGTAACGACTCCCTTATTGCTGATGGAGGCTTTGATGGTAGCGGCAACGTGTTTTTAGGAAATGGTAAAGACTATCTCAAGGGTTTTGGTAGCGGTAATTTCGATGGTGGAAACGGTAAAGACACACTGGAATTAACGTCAGGAAGTTATACCGTTGGAATATCGGGAACAGCGGTCAACTTCACCAAAGATAGCATTATCATGAATACTTCTGGGTTTGAAGAACTCATAGCTGGCAACACAAAATATGATTTCAACCGTCTAACCAACGGTCAAACAATTGTTGTCGCCTAGCAGTTTATTTGAGAAGTAAGGACAGCTAGCTAACAGAAAAGTCTGGCTATCCTGAACAATCCCTGATTCTTTACTGATAACGCTTGTCTGCAATCTCCTGAAAGAATGGGAGCTTTGGTTGTGGTTGTGGATGTGGTGACAGATAGCGATCGATCGAGAATTAGCGAAATTCGGCGGGGCGAATCATTACCGTTCTCAACCCGCCCTTGAAGATCGGAATTTGCCAAAAAGTCCTTAGTTTCAGTCAACGCCAACTGTACAATCACAGTAAAGCTGAGAAACCACCGCCACCATGACCGACTCGATCGCCCACCAACTCCAACAAGTTTCCGAGGGTTTGCTCTTCGGAAGCGAAACCGACGCTCCTTTCGAGGTTATTCATTGGCAGGCACAGGGAGAT
The DNA here is from genome assembly GCF_036701115.1 of Microcoleus sp. Pol1C5. NCBI lineage: Bacteria > Bacillati > Cyanobacteriota > Cyanophyceae > Oscillatoriales > Microcoleaceae > Microcoleus > Microcoleus sp. Pol1C5. The sequence goes on from NZ_JAUBQE010000086.1 coordinate 11,567, forward strand.
CTCACCCAGGCAAAGCTGCTGCAACTGACGAACCATCCACCCGACGCTCCAATAGAATTGGTAAGCGTTGAGGATTTCTTTGATGTCAGCACCCAAGAAGAAGATTGGCACGATGAAGAGGAACGGGAAACGGCGAAACGCTTTCAGAACTTGGTTAACTTCCTCAAGCAGAACTTATCGCAGTTGCAGGTTTACCGAGTAGGCAGCGTTGAGATTGATGCCTACATTGTTGGGGTGACGGACGGTGGCGGATGGGCAGGGCTGTCTACGAAGTTGGTTGAGACTTGATTGCAACAGACAAGGTGAACTATGATTGTTTGTTAATCATTTAGTTACATAAAAATCATAACTAGAGTTAGGAAGAGTGGTTGTAATATGAACAAGCCCGGTAGAGTAATTAGTTGGCTCGCTTCTCTTTACTGTTTGGTTGTGATAGGAATTTTATTATTCCTTTCTTACACAGAGGGTAAACGATACCACACAGCTATTGTAGCTTCTTTTGGTATGCTGCTAATTGTTTTTCCTCCCCTCTGGTCTTGGCTCGACAGAGAATATAATTTCAGGATTAACTGGCTAATCAAATTTATTCTATTCATCTTTTGTTACGGATTCCTAATGGCGAATGTTAATGCAGTTGGTTAAAAGTCTCAAGCAAAAAACTAAGTTTTATCCCTTTTTTACTGACTATCAACTTTACTTTCAATGACTTGTTGAATTTGGGGCGACACATTAGATAAGAAATTCAGCCCCGTCTCTCGTTCAACTCTTGCCACCGAAACTCGAAAACTTTTCCATCCTTGGCCTTTGACGCTTGCATTATTGGGGATCATCACGCCGATCGTCCTGGTGTTTGCGTCAACTCCCTGCATCCCCAATCCTTGTCTATCGACAACCACGATAATTTTCCAATTCTTAGCCGGTACTGCAATTTTTTCCTTTTTGCCGATGCTGCCTTTCCTTCCCACGGGCCCCGCTACGATGTAAAGTTCCTTGCCCTGCTGCACCAAATCTCGGCAGTAATCTTCCAGATCACTCCACAAACCTCGATTTAGTTCTGGCACTTGCGGCATCATATTGGTCATCAAAAAGGTAGCGCTGTTATCGGCTTCGTTGCGGGTGCGATCGGCACTGGGTGCTATGTGTCCTCGGTCGTAGCCGCTTCCCGTGTAGTCGCTCGGTCGTACTTTGTACCAAGCATCTGGGAGGGCATCATCGGGGCGGAAGTTGTCTTGGCGATCTGCTGTTCCAATCCAAGAGCGGTTCAGTTGCCACGAAACCCAATTGGCGGTCTTAGTTTTGCTGTTGTAGGAAAGCACAAACTGTGGCCTCACCAGCAGGTAGTTATCGGTGCTGGCAACACTGGGAACTGCATTGCTGGGATTGCCCAGGAGCAAGTTGCGGTTGTTGGTGGCTGAGCTGATTGGTTCTCTGGCGCTTGGTTTGGGTTGCTGCCCCCTTGGCTTTTCGCGACCAATTTGGGGAAGCCGAGACGGTGGCGATGGCTCAGTCAAGTTGCAGCCGCTAAGAATCCCTACCAAAATCAGAGCGATCGCCCCCCGTTGCCACAATTTCCTCACTCTTAGCCGCTCCTCTTACATCTTTCATGCCAAGCTTATCAGCAACCTGCCACTTAACAGAAAGAATCCCAAAAAACTGTAGGTACTTTTCAGTGTTTTTGTGGAATGATTTATTGCGAGTCAAGTGCTGTAACAAGCGGCCTATCGTGTGACTAACTTCCCCTTCCAACCAATCGGCGATCGGCATTGACCGCTAGTCGTATCTTAAAATACGACGAGGCAAACTTTCTGTCGTATCTTAAAATACGACGAGGCGAACTTTCTGTCGTATCTTAAAATACGACTTTCCTGAGTGAAGTTATGGCAAAGCACAAAATTATTATTGGGATTTTAGCCAATGCTGGCGGTGTTGGGAAAACAACGTTAGCAGTACACCTAGCTTACGAGATATGCAAGCGGGGACTCAAAGTAGCTTTAATCGACCTCGATCCTCAACGAGCTTTAGATGTATTCTGTGGCCTACCGAGTGCAGAAGTGGAAAATACAGTTGTCCGAGTATTTGACAAAGACTTCGATGGAAATTGGCCCTTGGTTTCGGCTTGGAACCATCCCGATCTCGAAATCTGTCAAGGTCATCCCGCTACCGCACAGGTGGCAAGCGATTTGGTCATTCGGAGACGCGGCGAGTACGTGCTGGCCGACCGCTTCAAGAGCCATCCCTTGCGCCACGATGTGGTCATTTTAGACTGCCCTGCCACCATTGGAATCATTTGCGAAAATGCAGTGGCGGCCGCCACCGGCATACTAATTCCCCTTCAGTTAGAGATGAAATCTGTCTCCGGCGTAGCTGACTTGACGCAGTGGTTAATTGGAATTGCCGACGACTTAATGCTAGAACCGCGCCCTCCAGTCTTAGGCTTAGTTCCGAGCCTATACGATAACAGCCGCGCCATTCACCGCCAGTACCTCCAGCAGTTACCTGAAGTCGCCGAACAACTGCGAGTAAAACTATATCCGCAGATTCGAGATTCCTCAGAATTCAAAAATGCAAGCGCCAACGGTCTGCCCTTACAAAAGTACCGCCCAGCCCATCCCGCTTGCAAAGACTTTAAAGCGATCGCTGACGACCTCGTTACCTTAGTGAAGAAAGGAAAACTTTAATGGGTAAACTGCCTAAAATAAACGAACGCTTTGCGGGTGCTTATCAAGCGGCTGACCAGGCCCAACGGATTGCCCAATTACAAGCTGAAGTAGAGAGGCTGCGAGCTACACCATCTCCAGAGCTCGATCAACAAATGGCAGCTTTGCGAGAGCAACTGAAAGCGCAGTCGGGTGAATTAGAAGTAGCTGTAGATTTAATTGACCCCAATCACTACCAACCCCGCCAGACAATTACACCGGAAAGCATTCAAACTTTGGCTCGGAGTTTGGCTCACGACGGGCAAATTACTCCACTGATCGTCATTCCTCAAGCTGAAAGATATTTGTTGTGGGACGGACAGCGCCGTTGGGAAGCGGCTAAACAGTTGGGCTGGAAAACCATGCGGGCTGTCACTGCCCCCATGCCTCAAGATTTACATCGCAAAGCGCTGTTGACATTTATCCATCACGAAGACCTCAACCCCTTGGATAAGGCTGAGGCGATTATTCAGGAAATAGCTACCACTACCAGTCTTGAGGCTGAAGAGATTTCTACTGTACTGTCAACGGTGTTGCGGCGTTTGGAGCGTTCTTCCCAGGCTCATCAACTGAGTGCCCTCGTGACGGCTGCGACAGAGGAACAGCAGCAAGGAGTGAAATCTTTGGGAGTAAACGAAACGGAGGAAAAGTTGCTGTTAGCTTTGTTGGATTTGGCTTTAAATCCCGCTTCGGTAAAGGCTAACTTAATTCCTATGCTGTCCCTGCCAAAGGATTTGAAGGCAGCAATTCGAGAGCTAGGGTTGAAAGGAGCACACGCTTTAGCTTTGACAGTTTTATCTGCTAAGACTTTAAAGACTTCTGAGCGTCAGGCTAAGAAGGAGAGGATGGAAGCGACTAACCAAGTGATTGAGCTTGATTTGACGGTAGCGAAGACTCGCGAGTTGGTGGGACAGATTAAGGCTAAATACCTAAAATCAGTCACTTCTGAGTCGAAAGAAGTCACAACATTGGTGCGGGGGGTTAAGAAGTTATCGAAAGTAGTGATGGTTTCGACTAGCGCCGAACAACTTACGGAGTTGCGCCAAGTTTTACAACAGAAGCTTTCAGAAATTGATGAAATTTTGAGCTAAACATCATAAATTAAAACATGGCTGAGGCTTTCTGGTTGACAGAAAAATGGCGATCGCCCCCTGCTCGATTCATTCTCATATTTTATTTGAAAGGGCAATAATATTAAAGGGCGCTACCGTTTGAGAGCAGCGGGAGGCGATCGCTACTTTCAGCCTTATTTTGCTGCACCGTTGCGTCCGATGGAGCCATCATTGTGGCAGGCGACGCATCTGGTCGCGTATATGTCCTGCGACTCGAAAGGATAGAGCCATTAACATCAATTTCTTACACAATCGTCGGCAAGGCGCAATTTGCAGAGTTTCAGCAGCAAACCTATCGCTGTCCTGCCCTTTGTCTCAACCTAGCTTTACCAGTCTAATTTTGAGCAGATCTAGCAACAATTTCAATATCGCTACTAGCGTCCCCGCCGACGATGTTACCCATGAACGTATCCGAACTCATCCGAGCTACCTCGTGCCAGACTTAAGAAAAGTAAGAGGAACTGGGAGCAAGTCTAATGAGTTGTAAGAAGTGTCTGGCGATAGGTTTGCTGCTGTTAGCAACAGGTTGCGTGCCACAAAGGAACGAGCGACCCGTTTCCGAAAAAGAATTTGGTAAGGATTGGCCACTTACCGTACCCAGTGGCACCTTGGCTTGTGTTCTCTCTTATTGGCAAGATGTGCATTTCATTATATTTATTTCTCCTGATGGCAAAGAATATACCCTTGAAGGCAAGAGGGAAACAAAGGGAAAATATCTCCCTATTTATTCAATTTTGAAGCCTGCCCCCCAAAACCCACATTATAAATTTGTTAGCCACAGGGTATTATCTGAAGAAGGGTTTGAATTGTGTTTCCAATAATTTTGCATCAATAAATAAGCATAGGAGTCTTACAGCTTGGGCGTTTAAAGCCAGACTGTATAGAGCAAAAAGTGAAGAATAAAAAAAAACTTTGTTAGTTCATCGCAGACTTAAGGAACGTAAGAGGATCTGGGAGACAAATCAAATGAACTGGAAAAAATATGCGGTAGTGTGTGGACTATTGCTGCTAACGACAGGTTGCGCGACGCAAAGGAAGGAACGACCTATTTTAGAAAAAGAATTCGGTAAGGACTAGCCCCTTACTGTAAAAAGTGGCACCCTAGTTTGTAGAATTTCACCCTTGGAGCGGTGGGTTTTCTTTATTTCTCCTGATGGCAAACCACATAATCTTATCGGCAACAAAAAACTTTACCCAATTCTTCGCATTGTAAAACCTGCTATCAGAAACTCAGATTACAGCACTTTGCGTGACTAAGAGGTACAGTAACAGCAGTGAGCAAAATAATTTTTGATTTGCTTAGTTGAACATA